>DAOUZE010000299.1 GCA_030665765.1 Filomicrobium sp. | reverse complement strand
AAACCCACTTCTCGTCAGCGTAGCCGGGGGAGCGTTTGTCACGGCCGCCCGCACTGGAACCGATCGCAGCCGTGGTGCGGCGTCGGATAGCCTCTCGTTCCCAGATCACTCCGGCGACCAAAAGTGCGAGCAGGAACACGCAAAGCGAAACCAGGGCCGCGACATGCAGCGGCTCGGTCTGCCAGTTGGCGAGCAATTGCCCGAAAAGCGAGTTGGCCATCGAACGGCTCCGTTTGTCAGATCCTGAAGTTGACCATGCGGCGCATGACGTACACCCCCATTAACCACAAGCCGAGACCGACATAGACGGCCTGCATGAAAAGCGGGTCGGATTCGACGTCTTTGAAATAGCTCGGCGTGGTTAGCATGATGAAACCAAAGAGAAAACAGGGGATCAAGCTCAGTGCCCATGCGGAGAAGCGGCCCTCCGACGAGAGGGAGTGAATCTTGCGGCGCATGCGTGCCCGTTCGCGCACCATGCGCGACAGATTGGTGAGAATCTCTGCGAGGTTGCCGCCGGTTTTCTGTTGGATGGAAACTGCGACGACGAAGAAGGAAAGATCCGACTGGCCGGCGCGCGTCCGCAAGTTGTTGAGCGCAGAGTCGAGATCCAGACCGTAGGTCATTTCGTCGGCGACGATCCCGAACTCGCTGCCGATCGGATCGGTCATCTCGCGGGCGACAACCGAAATCGCCACCGTTAAGGGATGCCCCGCCTTCAGGCTGCGCACCATGACGTCGATGGCTTCGGGCAGCTGGCTCTCGAACAACTTCCGCCGCCGGGCACGCATCGCGAAAAGCATGGCAACCGGAACAATGAGCCCAAGGATCGCCGCAGCGGCAACTGACATGAAGGGCGATCCCGTGAGCGAATACGCCAGGAGCACCCCAATGGCGCACGATACGACCATTAGCAACATCAAGCGCCCGATAGGGATCGATATGCCCGATTGCAGGACGAGGCGATTGAACGCGATGAAGGGGAGCTGATAATGTCCGCCGGCGGTCAGCCCCCGACGGCGGCGCAGCTCGAACAGTACCTCCTGCTCGTTTCCGGTTTTCGCCTGAACGCTGAGACGCTGATTGATCATCCCATGTTTGCGGCGGCGGTCAGCCCAGATCAGCAGCATGCTTTCGACTACTAGAAAGGCGGCAATAGCGACAAGGCCTATTGGAACGAAATAGCCGGTCTGATGGATAACAGCCTCAAGATCAGGAAGCATCACAGCGCCTTTCCGGGATCGAAAATATCGTTGGGCACATCGCTACCGGCCAGATTGAGCTGCTCGAGGAACTTGGGCCGTATGCCGGTAGCACGGAGTTCGCCCAGAACGTTTCCTTCACTGTCGAGCCCGGAGCGCACGAACTCGTAGATGTTCTGCGTCTGGGTAACGTCGCCCTCCATGCCCGTGATTTCGCTGACCTGGGTTACGCGACGCTTGCCGTCGCTCAGCCTCTGCAGCTGGATGACGACGCGGATCGCCGATGCGATCTGCGACCGGATGCTCATCTGGCTCATCGGGAAGCCCGCCATGCCGACCATCTGCTCAAGGCGGGATAGGGCATCCCGCGTCGAGTTGGCGTGAATAGTGGTCATCGAGCCCTCGTGACCGGTGTTCATGGCTTGCAGCATGTCGAAGGCCTCTTCGCCGCGAACCTCGCCAACGATGATGCGGTCAGGCCTCATACGCAGGGCATTCTTGACGAGTTCGCGCTGCCGGATCTCGCCATTGCCCTCAATGTTTGGAGGGCGCGTTTCCATACGGCCGACATGCGTCTGTTGGAGCTGAAGTTCAGCAGCGTCCTCGATCGTGATCAGACGTTCCTTGTCAGAAATATGCTGCGACAGGGCATTCAGCATCGTTGTCTTGCCACTGCCGGTGCCGCCGGAAACCAGCATTGAGAGCCGGCACTTGACCGCGGCGGCTAGAAGATTGGCGACGGCCGGCCTGAGACTGCCTACCTCCACCAGCCGGTCGAGGGAGAACCCCTGGCGGGAGAACTTGCGGATGGAAACGAGCGGACCATCGACAGCAACCGGTCGCACCGCAACGTTGACCCGCGAGCCGTCGGCAAGGCGCGCGTCGCACAAGGGATTCGTTTCGTCGACCCGGCGTCCCACCGCCGAAACCACCTTGTTCACGATGCGCAACAGATGCGCCTCATCCTTGAAGACCAGGGGGACCCGCTCGAGCAAGCCGAAACGCTCTACGTAGACAAATTCGTGCGTGTTGATCAGGATATCATCAATAGTGGGGTCCTTGAGCAGCGGCTCGATCGGGCCCAGGCCGGTCATTTCGTCGATGAGTTCGTCAACCAATGCCTCAAACTCTGAGGAGTTGACAGGCAGACGCTCCTCCAGCACGTAGCTCGAAACGAGTTCTGACAAAGTGGCCTTTAGCTCTGTGTGCGATGCCTTTTCCATCGCCGAGAGGTTTATCTCGTCGAGCAATTTGCGGTGCAGCCGCATCTTTGCATCGACAATACGCTTTTGGAGACTGCCATTATATTTCACTCTATCCGTTACGTCTTCCCCGGTGTGGACCTGTCCGTTTTCCAAGCCGCGGGCCGCCTCGGTCTCAACCTGTAAATTAGGCGTGTCGACCCTCGTGGCTGCAAATCTACCGGCCATTACATATACCTTTCCATTCAACCGGACCGCCGTTGTGCAGGCCCGTTCTGGCGTCCGCGAGAGCAGGTCAGCGGGCCTCCAGTATGGGTTTCAAAGCTTCCCTGACTGATTTCCCTGCGGAGTTGGCTGCCATTACCATGCCCCGGTTCTGCTCTTCGAGCAGCCGCTTGCCGGCATTGGGAACGAACCCCGCCAGGTACTCGCCCAGGATATCCGTGGCGTGCCGCTTCCTCACACCTGCGGTGCCACGCCAGCTACTCTTGTTCACGATGACTGACCGGGCGGCGTCAATCTCACATTCGTTCGCGATCAGATCCGCCAGCCGCCGCGCCAGGCGTAATCCGGCGACGGACAGGTCAGTGACGATAAAGAAACGGTCCACACCGCCGACGACAGGTTTGCACCACGGCATCCAAACCGGAGGCATGTCGAGAACAAGATCGTCGAATTTGGCCGACGCAAGGTCCAGCAGCCGCCCCATGACTTCCGGACTGACGGTAGCGAACGCCGACAGTGAAGGGGGTGCGGCGATGACAGATACGCCGCTCGCATGACGGCTCAACATGACATCGAGAAGCTGCGCGTCGAGCCTCTCGGGCGTGGTGCTAATCTCCGTCAGATCGAGATTAGGCTCGACGTCTAGGTAGTCGGCAAGACGCCCCGACTGGAAGTCCAGATCGACGAGACAGGCCCGTGCGGGTTTGCCCTTGTCGGCAACGGCGGCCAGCGCATTGATCGCAAGCGTTGTTGCGCCAGAGCCTCCCACGGCAGAGAAAAACGCGAAGCAGCGCGCGCGGTCCGCGCGATTGCGGCCTCCGTCCGGGCTGACCGCCTTCTCACAGGCGGTTGCCAAATCCTCATCGCTGCAATCGTGGGGCAGCCAATCGGACACCCGCAGCCTGACGAGCTTGCGGGCGGCCTCGGTGTTCAACGCGCCTGAGACGACGATCACCGGCGCGGGCGGCCTCGCGCTGTGCATGAAATGCTCGAGCTTTGAGAGATTTCCGTCGTCGTCTCCCTCGAGTTGTACAACGATCACCGAGGCGTGTGCGCCGAACTCATCCGCTCCGGCCATGCGCGAGAGCGGACCGGAAGTCGTTTCAATATGAAAACGCCGCGCTGTGTCCAGGAGCTTTCCAAGTCGCTGGGCCAGCCCTCCGTCGGCCGATATGACCCGTACCAGATGCCGCTTCGCCAGGATGCTGAGGGACTTGGAGGACATGATCACGTTCCATCAGCTATTGTTGCGAGATCCTCGCCCGTCGCTGTCGTGCGCATTGGCGGTAGGGTGATGGGCCCCAAGCCGAGCAGACCGCTCAAGAAGGCGTAATTGTATTCGAGGTCTATCAGTTCGATCGTGATGGTGGGAACCGCACCCCCAGGACGTCCCGCAGCCCCAGGACGTCCCGCAAAACCCAGGCCCGTGTGCTGGTAGGTGATAATCACGTTCTGTGGCTGGATACGGTCGAAGATGTCACACATGCCCGCGAAGCCATCAGGTCCGAAGGGTCCGCATGTAGTTTGACCACGGCCATAGACGATTGTGTTCATGGCGGATGTGTCGTAGCCGCCGCTATCACACGAGTTGGTCTTCCCGTTGCACACGTACGAGAAGCTCGGCATCGGATCACCGGGGCTGGCACTGCCTAGACCATCCAGGGTGATCAGGTCGGAGGCAACTGGATCGGACACTGAGGCGAGCCGAACACCTTGCTGCAGGGCTTTCGACGCGCTGTTCCACTGGTACCAGACAACCGCGAATTCGACCACGCCGCCGGTCAGAACGAGGAAGAAAAAGACCACGATCGTGAACTCGACCATGGCGGCACCGGATTGATCTCTTCCCAAACGGGTAAGAAGGCCTCGCATGGATCTACTCCCCTATCACGCGTTCTTCGTGGT
>DAOUZE010000367.1 GCA_030665765.1 Filomicrobium sp. | reverse complement strand
TGAAGAACCAGCCAAAACGCTCCAAGCTGACACAGAGCCCCGTCGCCGCCAAAGCCTCTCGTGCGAAGCCAAAACCAAAAGCCCCAAAAAAACGTCGTCGCCCCTCGGTATCTCCCGAAACCGTCGAAGCCGTTTTTTCCCGGTTTTCCGAGATCGAACCGGAACCAAAGGGCGAATTGGAGCATACCGACGCGTACACACTTCTAGTCGCCGTCGTTTTATCCGCTCAAGCCACCGACGCCGGTGTAAACAAAGCCACCCGCGCCCTCTTTGACGCCGCCGACACGCCTGAAAAAATGGTGGCGGTAGGTGAAGACCGTGTGCGCGAAATGATCAAGACCATCGGGCTCTTTCGCAACAAGGCCAAGAACGTCATCGCGTTATCACGCAAGCTCATCGACGAGCACGCCGGCGCGGTTCCACAAGACGTGGCAGCCCTTGAAAGCCTCCCTGGAGTCGGCCGCAAAACCGCTAACGTCGTGCTCAATGTCTGGTTTGGCGAGCCGACGATGGCCGTTGACACACACGTATTTCGTATCGCCCATCGGCTCGGCTTTTCGAAAGGCAAGACGCCGGAGGAGGTGGAAGCCGATCTTCTTGCCATTGTCCCACGGCAATACGGCGTCCCCGCCCACCATTGGCTGATCCTGCATGGGCGCTATCTGTGCAAGGCACGCAAGCCGGAGTGTTGGCGTTGTCCGATCCGCGACCTATGCCCGTACAAGGAAAAAACGCCGGCCCCCAATCGGTAGGCCGGCGTCCTGGATCGTTTTCATGTCGAGCGGATTCTACTTGACCGCTACCGCTTCGATTAGTGCCAGATGACCGCAAGCAGGCGATGACCGGCGCGCGTCCTCAGCTCGTCGCACTCGATGGTGCGGTCGCCGTCTGGATTAGCAGCGTAAAACCGTGCCCGAACGAGGCGGATCCACTCAACGCGGTCCAGGCCCCGGCCTTTGATTCTATTGTAGCGATCGAAGGTCTTCGGACCGATGCGGCCACGGACCTCGTCGTGTTCCAGCGTGAAATCGCCATCCGGGTTCAGCGCCCGGAATGTCGCCCCACCTGCACGTTTGGCTTCGAAAATATTCAGCTTGCCGTCGCGATTACGGTCATACTTGGCGATGACCTTGCAGGCATGAGCTCCAGCTTCAGCAAGGGGTGCTGTCACGGTTGCTGTAAATCCCACGGCGACGACTGCCGCGAGGCTCATTGCGGTCCTCGATTTCATTTATTGTACTCCGATTAAACAACAAGCAGGCAGCCTCCGGACAGGGCGCGCATCTTTGCAACGACCCCAAGCCGCGACGCCCCTACAAAGTTGATGTCACGCGTGAGCCCTAGCACCTCAAAGGTTTAATTAAAAACTAAATTTCGCACTGCAGCATTTAGCCGCAAGAGGCTGCGACACAACGCAAACAAGCGGGACCTTCCGGTCCCGCTTGGGTTGACTGCTCTTTTATGTTGTACCGGCTCAGGTCCTGACGGCTTTCCCGTCCCAAACACGAGCTTCACTCAGCGCGTCGCCCGCAACTAGCAGTCCCGCACCAAGAAGCACGACATCTTTCAAAAGGAACTGACCAGGAACCACCGAGAGAGCCGGAAACCCTCCGAGGCTTGTTTCCCAACCAGGCGCCGACAAGATGAAGGTCAGCGTGACCGCCGTCGTCGCTGCGACAAGCAAGCCGCCAACAACGCCGGCCACCGCGTTGTAAGGGCGCGCCACCAACAAAACGGCGGTGACGATTTCAGCCGTGCCAATCAGGTTCGCCACGCCGCGCACGTCAAGAACGCTGTAAAGCCACGATAATAGTGGGCTAGAGGCAACCAGGCCCTGAATGGCGTTGGCTTCGTAGGCAGTAAATTTCATTGCCCCGATCCACGCAAACACGAGGGCCAGACCGTACAGGATCACCTTGCCACCGAGCGTGGAGACAGCGTTGTTTGAATTCAAGTAATTGCTCATGATCATCATCCTCTCTCGCGTTTCCGCGATCTGAATTCCATTTTTTACGTCGACGTCTTGCGTCGGCGTTGTCCCCAATATGCATTTGGAACCGATCGGTTCAAAACACATTTCTGTGAGTTATTGACTTTTTGGTCCCAAACCCGATTTCTAGTGCAATCTAAGGAGATTGGACCATGGCGCGGCCGCGCGAATTCGATATCGACGATGCCATCGCAAAAGCTGTCGAAGTGTTTTGGCTGAGGGGCTATGACGGCGCCGCCTTACCCGACCTGCTGGACGGAATGGGGATCGCGAGGGGCAGCCTGTACAAAGCCTTCGGCGACAAGAAGCAGCTCTACCTTCGCGTGCTGCAAAGGTATGATGAAGTTGCCGTGGCGGGCGCTGTTGAACTGCTCACGGACCCAAGCGAACCCGATGGCGCCAAGCGTATCGCCCGCCTCTTCGACACGGTCATTGATGTTGTCCGTGAAGGAGACCGAAAGGGCTGCCTGATGTGCAACGCCGCCGCCGGCCCCGCTTCCGAAGACGCCGATATCGGCAGGGTTGTTTCAAGAATGCTGACCAGGATGACGCAAGCCTTCGCCGCCGCGCTGCAGGCTTCCCAGCGGGCCCAGGGATGGCCCCTAGAAGCTCAGGAAGCCGAGGCGGAAAGCCTGACTGCGTCTTATGTGGGTTTGCGCATTCTTGCCAAGGCTGGCGAACCGGCCGACCGGCTGCAAGCCGCTGCCGAAGCAGCCGTCGGCAAAAGCCTTCGTAGCGAGAAGGTCTAGAGCGGTTCAGATTTGCGTCCAGCTAACCCTGAACTGCTCTAGTCTTTCGCCACCCTGTCCATCCGCATGGCGAGGCCAGCTTTCGCCATATGCCGCTTAGCGTCACCGATACTGTGCGTTCCGAAATGGAAAATGGAGGCGGCAAGTACGGCACTCGCACGCCCCTCTCGAACTCCATCGACCATATGATCGAGGTTGCCGACACCACCCGAAGCAATGACTGGAACCGACACCGCGTCTGAAATCGCGCGCGTAAGAGCCAGATCGAATCCCGCCTTGGTTCCATCCCGATCCATCGACGTGAGCAGGATCTCACCCGCACCAAGATCGACCACCTCCTTGGCGTAAGCGACGGCGTCAATTCCAGTCTGCTTACGGCCGCCGTGCGTAAAGATCTCCCACCTGAGCGGTTCGCCGGAAGCCGACACCTGCTTCGCGTCAATGGCGACAACTATGCACTGGGCGCCGAATTTCTCGCTGGCTTCACGCACGAACTCCCGACGGTTAACCGCCGCGGTGTTAATCGAAACCTTGTCAGCGCCAGCTTCCAGCAGCTTGCGCACATCCTCGATCGTTCGCACGCCGCCACCGACGGTCAGTGGCATGAAGCACCGCTCCGCCGTTTCTTCGATGATGTGAAAAATCGTGTCGCGGTCTTCGTGGCTGGCGGTGATGTCGAGAAAACAAAGCTCGTCCGCGCCCGCCTCATCGTACGCGGCCGCGGCTTCGACGGGATCGCCGGCGTCGATGAGATCGACGAAGTTGACGCCCTTGACGACACGGCCGTCCTTTACGTCTAGGCAGGGAATAATGCGGATCTTTAAGGTCATGGCAAAGAAGTAGCCCGGCGACAAATCGACAGCAAGCACCCGGTCATCATCAACCCTTCACCGT
>DAOUZE010000223.1 GCA_030665765.1 Filomicrobium sp. | reverse complement strand
CGAGTTGATCAACAAGCACGCGCAAAAGGCCCGTGAAAGCGAATATGATCGCACTGTAGCTATATCGGCGATTAGCGCTTCTCGCGAAGTCATTCGGGCAGTGCCGAGCGATCTAAATCGTGAGGAATACGCAGCCTCCTTGCTATCCGAAATTCAGAAATTATTGGCGGGTTATCATGACCCCGACGGGGAATACACGTCCGGTAAAGGCGTCATCGGAGCCCTACTCGAAGACCTACAATTTGCTTTGAGGCGCTCTTCCAAATGAGGTGCTTCCGAAGCTTCAGTATTTTACCATCAGGAGCTTTCGAGATGTCGAGGATCTGCTAGCTGATCGCGGCATCGATGTCTTCTAGGAGACTGTCCGGCGCTGGTCGACAAAGTTTAGCCTCGCCTATGCCAGAAGGCTGAGAAGTTCTTATTCATCTGCGGACACGCTCTAGAATCTCGATGAGCTGCAATCCCGCCTACTCTCTTCAGTGCTTGGCGCGGTTGGAATTTTACGCCGGGCCAGTGCATTCCCCAATTTTGAACATGCCCGGCATTTTTTTCGAGCTGCGTGAGATTCTCAAGAGAATGGGAAGTGAGATAGGTCAGCCTGCGCGGGCTGCATGGCGGTTTCGGCCCGAAGCCCTTAACTCTAGGACTACATCATCCTGCACTTATTTGGGGGAGGTCGTCAGAACTCTGCGGTCAACGTGGCCAAGAGACGACGCCTGGCTCTCACCATGCCTACTTGTGCGTTTTCATTGGAAAGGCAAAATCTCGCTCTGAAAAAGCCACAGCAGGTGCGTACCCCGTCTAAATCGGGTTGCTAGTGGAGGGACCAAATTGGCTAACGAGCAAAATAGCTTACGAGAACATCTTCCCAGGGACATCACTCTAGAACGATTTCTCAAGACCGCGGTATGGGCCCTCGGAATTCCCGTTGTCCTCAGCTGGCTGCTCTTGATGTTCATGATTCTTGATACCTGGGCCGCAGGGCACGCGCTCGGATCCTTGAAAACCCTTTGGGCTATTCATCAATAAATGCACCGCCGCTCTCGCTGACTACGCAAAGCGTGGAAACAGCTTTGCGGATTTGTCATGACCCCCATAAATCAGGTTTTGTTTCGGGTGTGTCTATGTCGCGATAGGACTTTCGCCTGTATGTTTTTCATCGGTTCGCAAAAATCCCACAGAGAAATGAGAGTGACGAATGAGGCCACTGTTTGTTTTGGTCGCCATTGCCGGATTGATAGCAATACTGAAGACCCCATCAGATTACTTGCAGATAACAGGCGATGTGAAGTTGCTTGAAGCACCGACCGAACTAGCGCGATCCTCCTCGACTGAATTGGTTCACCTGCTAGTAGTCATCAGGAGGATTTGAGATTGCGGACAAGCGACACAAGCCCTGAGAGATCGTTTCCAAACTGCGTGAGGAGGACGGACTGCGGGGGCAGGGTCTGACTATCTCTGCCCCGTAAAACTGGGCCACTATGATGCTGCCAGTTAGAGGAGCATGAGATGGCCCGGAAGCGTTATTCTGACGAAGACTGCCTGGAAGTTGTTACGCGAGATAGAGGTGCACCTGGCGTCTGGTTTGATACAACTCGACGCAATTTGGTTCGCGACGGCTGACAACAATCCGCCCACTATTACGCTTGGGCGCGCGCGCATCAAAACGGAACCTGCGTGCCGTCCCACGCAAACAGATTTCCAGTATCTGAGGGCATTAGGCCGCCGAGCACATTCAACAACTGGCGGGCAGCCCGCTCGCTGGAAAACAGATTGCGCTCGGGCACGTTGGCTTTGAATGGCCCAGATAACTCCGTGTCAACGGTGCCAGGATGTAGGCCTACGCAGACAGACTGCGGTCGGCTTCGCGCCAATTCGATACTCAATGTTTTGATCATCTGGTTGAGCGCTGCCTTGGAGGCCCGATAGCCATACCAGCCTCCTAAACGGTTATCGCTGATGCTGCCGACGCGCGCTGAAATCGCAGCAAATATGGCTCGCTCATTGCGGGGCATTTGAGGCAGGAGATGTTTGGCAACAAGCGCAGGGCCGATGGTGTTAGTGGCAAAGCTGCGTGTTAGATTTCCAAGGTCGAGGTCGCGCCAGGTCTTTTCCGGCTGGAGCCCGTCCGGGGAATGCAGAAGACCGGTGGCGACAACGACAAGGTGAGCGCTTTTTACTGCATCGGCTGCTTTTGCGATTGATGCTTCATCGGTGATGTCGACAGCAGCAGGTACGATCTTAGAATTCGTGGCCCGAACCGGGTGCCGAGACCACGCGTGTATCGAACCGACTCGAGCATCTTCGGCAAGAAGCACTAGGAGAGCTTCACCAATACCACCGGTCGCCCCGATGATTACGATTTCTGCGCCGTTGGGCAACGAGGCGACGAGAGAAATGGCTGTTGCCTCCCGTGGTAAGTGATTTGCTTTAGGCAGCGATCGCTCCTGCACCAAGGCAAATGATAACAGCAGCCGTCAGCTGCTTCCGCAAATTGGAATACCACCTCGGCGCGAGCCGCGCCTTGACGGTCCACAAATCAAAACCAAGCAGAGCCAAGAAGGCTGATGCGAGGACCATCAGCGACAGCACCAGAGGAAGAAGCGCCGCGACCCAACCGGCAAGAGCTGGGATCACGCTGATACCCAGCAGGCTCCCAAGGTTCAATGCACTTGAAATTCCGCGCTTGCTTATCGCGATACCCCATTGCGCACCTCCCATGAACGACAGGATGACTGCGCCGTAGATCACAAGTGCTTTCGCCGCCAGCGCGGCGTTGGTCTCGTCAAGGACGAGGAGCGCCGCACTCAGCGCCGCAAATGGCAGCACGCCACTCCACCCTAGCCAAAACGCAGCGGGCGGTATTGCTTCGCGATGAGATTCGGAAGTGGCACTCTGGGTTGTTGGGTTTTCCGTCATGTAACCTTGCCTTCCGGTCCATCGCATCTCTTTAACCAGCCGAATGCACGCGACAGACGCGATCGGATCGGAAGGAACATCCGGTAACCAAATTCCAGGAGGCCGAGCATCAGCGGAAACCGGGTAATGCGCCACGCCCACTTGTAATTTGGCAGCTGCGCCCAGATTCTGGCGAACGCTTCCGCGCCAGACAGAAGTGTTCCGTCCTTCGTTCGCACATGGAAGCGCGCCATTGCGGTGGCTCGGTCCAAGCCCGGGCCTGGATCGCACGAGGAACGTGAGACATCGACGAAGTCGATTTCCTCTGCACCACGCTGGCGGCGGTAATGAGCGATCTCTGCCTGACATAAAGAGCATGAGCCATCATAATAGACGGATAGATCGTGTTCGGACTTTTGCATTACGATTTACCTGCATTAATAAGTTGCCCCGCCATTGCAACTCCGCTCTCGAAAGCGCTTTCAACTCGGGGGCCCAGGCACCAATCTCCACAAGCGCCAAGACGCACGTCGTCTCGCCAAACGCAAGGCTGGCGGAGGGCATCTTCGACAAGGGCGTACCGCCATCGATGCCCCATGAGTATCGTGGGCTTCTGCCGCTCCCCCGTTAGCCGGTAAAAGGCTTCCAAGAGCAAATCGCCGATCTCTTCTGGGGTGTGGTTCAGGTACCTTCTCGACCATTCGGGCGTGGCATGTACGACAAATGTTTCCGGAGCAGATGCGCGACCGGGCTTGCTGCTATTCCGGGCCAGCCACATGACTACGGGATCGTCGGGCGACAGCCTGTCGGGAACGCCTATCGTTGCTGATTCGAAAGACGCCATCATGGCGAGACATGGCGCGTAAACGGGACGGTCCAGTTCCGGGAGGTCGATACCTGCTGATTGGGACAGAGCTAGCGCCTGTGGTGCCGGGATAGCCAGCACCACCGCTCCATACTTGGCTTTGCCATATCGTGTTTCAGATTCGTCTTCCGCCTCAAGGCTCCAACCGGACTCGTTTCGGTGGAGCCGACTGATCTGCTGACCGAACACCACTTCGCTTTTTAGGGCCAGTTCTTGCGCCAGGGCCGTCATGCTGGGCACGCCTACAAATTTATTGTCGAACCAGACGTCAGCGGAGCCTGTCTCCTGCCATCTCCGCAACTCGCCCATAAAGCCCGACGTGCGCGCCGTTAGGTATTGGGCGCCGTGGTCGAAGGAATGGCCATCTCGACGGCGCGTCGCCATGCGTCCGCCTACCCCCTGGCTCTTTTCGAAAATCGTAACACTTGCGCCCTTTCTGCGCAGGCACTCGGCTGCGGCAAATCCTGCCACTCCCGCGCCAATAATAGCGATGGCGTTATTCATGCCACTTTCCTCGTCGGTTCAATTGTATAGTGAAACGATCATTGTGGCGGTCTGGATTGGGGCTGCAGTGTAGGCTCTTCGCTCGGTTACTGGTGGCCGCGGTCACGTCAGATAAGATCGTTGCGGGAACTTTGACTTGAGTTTTTCCGCTTGCCCTCTAATGGCTGTTCGCTCGTAGAGGATCTGGTTGTTTCGACATAGGCGCGCATGTTCTCTCCATGCAACAGATCATAGACCCCTATCACACCGGTATTCTCGACTGCGGGGTGCCCGTCAGCGCGCGACGGGGTTGCGTATAGCTGTTTAGCGACCATCCAGAAGCATGGAAGGGTTGGGAATTGTGCGATTGAAGATTAAATGTAAGCCCGTAAGCCTTTCCGCGACTTTTGTGGAGCAAGGAGGATATTCTTCAGTCCCTCCCAGCCAGTCTCAATCCCTTCCTTATGAGGGCAGTCTTCGGTTATGTTGACCTTGGGTTACCCGCGGCTGAAAGCGCGCCCAAGAAGTGCAGCAATACCCAACGCCGGAATGAGGAGGAGCAGGAGGAGAGCGATCGTGATGCTGGCCCCAATGAAAAGAAGGCACACCAGCACGAACAGGAGCCAGAAACCGAAGAGTAGTGCTGCACTAAGGAGCCAGGCCTGCCAACCTTCAATGACGGTCGTTTTTCCGTTTCGCGTGATGACGTATCTCTGCAAAATGATGCTCCTCCGAGCGACCATAGATGCGTAAGTAAATTGGCATGTGTAATCTCTATTCAATGACAGCGACGCGAGAGGCGCTTGGAAAGCTCTTTCGTGTGTCTCGCAATCGCATGGCTGCCATCGAGCCAAAGTCGGCAGTTTTTCCGAGCAATGATGCACCTGTTGTACGTCGGGTAGACGATGGTGAGCGAGAGCTGGTGGAGCTGTCGTGGGGTTTCGTGCTGCCTCAGAAGGGCTTAGCCCCGAAGCGTGTCACAAACGTTCGAGATGACAAAGTGCGCTCATCCTCGTTCTGGAAGGGATCGTTCAATGAGCGGCGCTGCCTGATCCCTGTGACCAGCTTCTCAGAGCCAAAAGGGCGTTCTCCAGCAACCTGGCATTGGTTTGCCTTGAAGGGCGACGAAGAACGACCACTGTTTGCCTTCGCCGGTATCTGGCGCTCATTTCATGGACCGATACAGAAGGACGGCGAAGCTGTCGATATTGATGCTTTCTCATTTATGACGACACGACCCAACAAGCTCGTGGCGACCGTTCATTCCTCACGTATGCCAGTGATCTTGGCAACACCAGAGGCTCACGACGTCTGGCTGAATGGCACGCAAGAAAAGACCATTAAGTTAATCGAAAGCTACCCAGCGGACCAGATGGAAATCGTTCAAGCTGGAAGCGATCGCAAGGACCTCGGTTAGCCGCATGGCGCTCGACTTCGCGTTCGCTGCCTCCAGATCGGTTATGCGAGATGAGCAATAATTGGCGGTTATCAGCCTGCCATTTGCGCTCAGGTAACAGATGCACTTCGCGCACTTTGCAGCATCTCAGATCTCGAGATGAAGACGCTAAGTGGCCGGCGGGTTGTCCTGCGGCATGAGGGCGAGAACGCAGTTGCTCGAAGTTGCCTAAGGAGGAAGGTCGCACTAACAGATGCATCCCTGTCCTTCACGCGCGGCGAACCGCGCCTTTCTCGCAAAGGAGGTGTGTCTAGAAGATGCAGCAGATAGAAACCGGCGAAATCTGGACCGCAACTGGAAACGGCGCTTCCGGCGCACGCCTCTAACGCATTGAAATTAAGTATTAAAACTGGTTGCGGGGGCGCGATACCACTTATACCGAACTTCGTTCAGGATCTAAAT
>DAOUZE010000444.1 GCA_030665765.1 Filomicrobium sp. | reverse complement strand
AACACGATCGTGAAATGCGGCATGGGGCTTGTCCTGGCCGGCATCTCGTTCGCGAAGCCGCTCGCCGTCGCCACGGCGATGATCTTGGCGACGGGACTCGCATCCGTTCTCCTGCTTTGGCCCTTAGACGAGAGCAGCCTGCCGCACCAACCTTCTGAACATGGAAGACAGACAAAGGACCTCAAGTGAAGCCCTTCCAGCTCAGGATCGCACCGAGCACGAACACGACCGCTCCACTGACGAGAAGGAGGTGTGGGCCCCGGGCCAGCATTCGGGCGGCTAGATCGCCGATCTGCTGCGGAAAGAGAATGCGGAACGTACCGCGGACGATCATGAGCCAGCCGATAATAGTGATGATGACTGGCCAGTCCCACACCCACACATTATGGTTGAGCACGATCGCGAGACCTCCAGCGAGGGCCAGCGCACCGAAGACATAGAAAAGCGCGCGGCTCTTGAAGACCTCCTCCGCCGCAGTTCGATACATGTCTCGGTTGAGGAACAGACCAATACCGATGATGATGAAAATCGGCCCAATGAGTCTGGCGAGAAACAGCGACGTCTCCATAACAGCCTCCTATGAGAGCTCATGTATGCAGGTAGTCGTGATGGCCTTGTAAAACAGCGCCGTAGGCTGCCGACGCTCAGCTGGTTGCGATGTTGCGGCTAGCGGAGGTGGGATGGTGCCCGCCGCGAAGCGATGACGCGCTGACGGAGAAGTATGTCAGAACATGCATGGCGGGCTTGCATTCTCCGCGATACACATACCGGTGAATTTTTGGCGATCGGGCTTACACAAGTCGGGACCGGCTCCTTCTCAGCACCGGGGAAATAGTCCGCTCGACGGATAACCGGGCTGCATAAATTGCCGAGAAATCTGGTTAACCTTGATCGCCCTCAATGACCATAGGGCGCGCCCATGCGTACCCTTGATGCCGTACAGAAGCGCATGGTCGTCGACATGATTACCCTCGAGGATTGCGTGGCCTTTAGCGGCCTCACCGAAGAAGAGGTGCTCGCCATCGCCGAGCACGAACATATGCCTGAAATCGCAGCGACCGCTCTTGCTCAGTATCTAACCTACCAAGAGCATGGCGCGGAAAAAATCCGTGACATGATTGTCGATGACATCCGCGCTAGCCAAGCGCGCAACGATAGACAGCATGTCCGGGACCTTCTCCACGTGCTCCACCACTTCTTAAGAACGCATCCGGAGGCCCAACCCCAAAAGCATCCTTGGAGTGGCCACTTCTGAGCTTGGTTCGCGAATTATGCTGTGACGCGCTTCCCTTTGAAGAGTGAAATGACTTCGGACAGTCCACAAGACAAAGCAGATCAGCTCATGTCCGAATTCGCAAGACGAACCGGACTTTCTCCTGCTGCTCAGAATCCGCGGAGATATCTTTGGACTGACGCTTTCGCGGTCTGCAACTTTCTCGAACTGTTCCAGCGGACGACCGATCGACGATATCGATACTACGCAATGGAGTTAATCGATCAGGTTCATCAGGTTCTCGGGCGGCATCGTGATGACGATGTGCGCCGAGGCTGGCTCAGTGGATTCGATGAGGAGCGTGGGCGCCGCCACCCCACTCTGGGCGGCCTCAGGATCGGCAAAATCCTAAGGGAGCGTGGCCTTAACGAAGCAATTGACGAACGTCTTGAGTGGGATCGGGACGGTCAGTATTTCCACTATCTCACGAAATGGATGCATGCGCTCTGCCGGGCGGCCTCTGCAACCGGCGACAGCAAGTACGTCCAGTGGGCGGGTGAGCTGGCACAAGGATCGTTCAGAGCCTTTGTCCGCCGGTCGACATCTGGCGAGGTTGTCGGTGTCACCTGGAAGATGAGCACCGATCTCTCAAGACCACTCGTTCCCGCCGTGGGGCCGCATGACGCATTGGATAGCCTCATCACCTTTTGGGAAATCAGGCATGCAACGCAAAATCATGTTAGGTTTGACGATCTCAATCAGTCAATCGAAACACTGTCCGCGCTATGCCAGCATACGGATTGGACGACAGACGACCCACTCGGCTTAGGTGGATTGCTGTTCGATGCTTGCCGCCTTTGCCAGTTGCTCCGCAATGAACATCAACGCGACGTTCGTCTTCTGGAGGAGGTTCTGCAAGCGTGCCTTAGTGGTTTAACGGCACTTCTCGCCAGTCGTTACCTGGATCGGCCGGCAACGCATCGCTTGGCTTTTCGAGATCTCGGCTTGGCACTAGGCCTGAGAGCGCTACCAATGATCGCTGAAGCTATGAAACGCGATAGGAGTCGGCTTTGGGACAGACCCAATTTGCGACGGTTCATCGAGCTGCTCCTGCCATATGAACCGCTTGGTGGGGAGATTATCGATCTTTGGCTCCCGCATGCGCAACACCGGGACGAAGGCTGGCGTGCGCATCAAGACATCAATGATGCCATGCTTGCGACGGCACTCATTCCAAACATGTTTCTTTCCGTCAGCAATGACTTCCGAACCAAAGCGCCAATTCGCTGACGTGCGGAAGCAGGCGGATCGATCGTCACTTCAAAGGCGGCGATTCATGTGCCCCTTTCCGCCTCGGCTTCCGCTGCCGCTATCTGCTGCTTCACGCGCAGAAAGGCATCCGGCGTCACAGAGATCGAGTCGATGCCATTCTCGACAAGGAACCGCGCAAACTCGGGATAATCGCTAGGGGCTTGGCCGCAAATACCTGTATGTGAGCAGGCTCGCGATCATTGTTGTGACGGCCTCGTTGCGCTCGTCAAACAGGCTGCTGAGCCGGTCGCTGTC
>DAOUZE010000094.1 GCA_030665765.1 Filomicrobium sp. | reverse complement strand
CCACACGACTTCTTCACGAAACCGACCTCACCCAGGACCAAGGAGTTTCTGGCGCAAATTCTTGCACATTGACGTGTTGTGGCGAAGGGCAAGTCGTCCTATCTGTGCGGCGTCCATTTTGTCCGGAGACAATGAAAGTTGAACGATGAGGTTCTTGCCTGATGGCAGGGCTGGGAAGATCATTACTACGGTGCATGAGCAGCGCCTTTAGAACCTGAGAGCAAGCACCGCTAGCGGAGGAGACGTCGGATGAGGTATTGGGTCGCGGCTGGTTTGGCTCTGGTCATGTCATATGGCCAGCAGATTGAACTTGTAGCCGCTCAGACCAACACGCTGGATACGGTCAAGGGCCGCGGACAGCTGCAGTGCGGTGTCAGCACCGGACTTGCCGGCTTCGGTGCGCCTAATGACGCGGGTCAGTGGCAGGGTCTAGATGTCGACATCTGCCGCGCCGTTTCCGCTGCGGTTTTCAAGAACGCTGACAAAATCAAATTTGTTCCGCTTACGGCTAAGGAGCGCTTCACAGCGCTACAGTCAGGTGAGATCGATTTGTTGTCGCGCAACACCACCTGGACGATGAGCCGGGATACGGCAGCGGGGCTCAACTTCACCGGTATCAGTTACTATGACGGCCAGGGCTTCATGGTGAAGAGGACGTTGGATGTTGTCTCGGCCAAAGAGCTTTCGGGCGCGAGCATCTGCGTGCAAACGGGGACAACGACTGAGCTCAATCTCGCGGATTATTTCCGCTCCAATAAGATCGAGTACAATCCCGTCGTTTTCGAAAAGCTGTCCGAGGCGCTCGCCGCCTACAACGCTGGACGGTGCGATGCCTTCACCACGGATGTTTCGCAGCTTTATTCAATCCGGCTGACGCTTGGTAACGCTAACGATCACATCGTGCTTCCGGAAATCATCTCTAAAGAGCCTCTCGGCCCGGTGGTGCGCCAGGGTGATCCGCGATGGGCCAATGTCGTGCGTTGGACCCTGTTCGCGATGATCAACGCTGAGGAACTCGGCGTCACGCAGGGTAACGTCGATCAAATGAAAGCTTCGAAGAACCCATCGGTCCGTCGCCTGCTCGGTGTGGAAGGTGAATATGGGGCGGCGGTCGGTCTCGATAACGATTGGGCCTACCAGATCATTAAGCTGGTTGGGAACTATGGCGAATCCTTTGACCGCAATGTCGGCGCCGGTTCGCCACTGGGTATCGCCCGCGGTCAGAACGCCCTTTGGCGGGATGGCGGTCTGCAATACGCACCGCCAATTCGATAAGCTGACAGAGAAATTTGGGCTGTCCGTCTTGCAAGATCGGGTAGCCCTGTCAGTGCATGTCGAATTCCGTCAACTGATGTTGCGATCCAAAGGGGCAGTGGTTTGACAAGAGCCACTAAGGCGCGAAGCGAACACCGGTCATTACGCAGCTTTACCGACTATTTCTATGACCCAAAGACTCGCGGGATCATGCTGCAGCTGATCGTGGCTGTGCTGCTCGTTTGGCTTGTTTGGGCTACGGTCGATAATACTATCCGCAACTTGAGGGCTCAAGGGATTGCCTCCGGCTTCGGCTTTCTTTGGAACACGGCCGGCTTCGACATTTCGCAATCCCTGATTCCATACACAAGCACGGACAGCCACGGCCGAGCTTTCCTGGTCGGCTTGCTGAATACGCTTTTGGTGGCGGTTGTCGGGATCGTGTTGGCGACCGTCTTGGGATTTGTGATCGGTGTCGCGCGGTTATCTCGCAACTGGCTCGTATCGACGCTCGCGTCGGTCTACATAGAAACCGTGCGCAACGTTCCGCCGCTGCTGATGTTGTTTGCGGTTTACTTTGGCGTGCTCAAGACTCTTCCATCGCCACGCAACAGTATTGAGCTTCCCTTTTCCAGCTATCTAAACCTACGCGGGCTCTATGTTCCACGACCGATCTGGGACGAGGGGATATGGATCGTGCTCTTGGCACTCCTGGTTGGGATTGTTGCCGCGGTCTGGATCCGACGGCGGACTGAGAAAAAACGCATCGAGACCGGTGAGCAGGGTACGGTATTGCTACCGGTTTTGGCTTGCGTTCTTGGATTGCCGGCGCTGGCATTCGTCTTGGCCGGTTTTCCGGTGACGTTCGATGTGCCGCAACTTGGGCGGTTCAATCTTAAAGGCGGATTGGTCATCATGCCCGAGTTCATGGCGCTTGTCGTTGGGCTGACGCTCTACACCGCCGCGTTTATCGCCGAGATCGTCCGGAGTGGAATCTTGTCGGTGCATAAGGGGCAGCAAGAGGCGGCCGCGGCACTGGGCCTCCACGACGGTCAGGTGATGCGGCTTGTGATCCTTCCACAAGCGCTGAGAGTCATTATTCCACCGCTAACCAACCAGTATCTCAACTTGACGAAGAACTCGTCGCTGGCGGTTGCGATCGGCTATCCGGATCTTGTTTCTGTGTTCGCTGGAACGACACTCAATTTGACCAACCAGGCGGTCGAAGTCGTGCTTATGACCATGGGCGTGTACCTGTTCTTGAGTCTTTGCACCTCACTGTTCATGAACTGGTTCAACGCGCGCGTTGCGCTTGTCGAACGATGAGTATCGGGAGACGGCCGTGATGAAACTCAATCCGGAAATTGACCGAACGAGTTGGCAGGTAGCCTTGGAGTGGGTGCGCTGCAATCTGTTCTCGTCATGGTGGAGTTCAGCCCTGACGTTGCTCGGTCTGGCCGTTTCTTACTGGGTGCTTTGGGCGGTGCTCGACTGGGCGGTCTTCACCGCCATCTTCACCGGCAGTGACGGATCAGCTTGCCGGATTCCCGGAGCGGGCGCGTGTTGGCCCTTCATCACCCACAAGTTCAAGCTGTTCATGTACGGGCGCTATC
Source organism: Filomicrobium sp. (assembly GCA_030665765.1). Lineage (GTDB taxonomy): Bacteria > Pseudomonadota > Alphaproteobacteria > Rhizobiales > Hyphomicrobiaceae > Filomicrobium. The sequence goes on along the minus strand of DAOUZE010000094.1, from coordinate 8,794 downwards.
CTGTGGAGGAGTTGTGGCGGGTCAATCTCACCTATGTCCTGGCGCTGGGTGGCCTCGTTCCACTGATGTTGCCGCGCGTGCCCGGCAAGCTATGGTTGTCGGTTTACATGTTGGTCGGCTTTCCCATCATCGCCTATTTTCTGCTGACCGGAGCGGAGTGGCTTGGTCTGCCGATCGTCACGACGGACTTGTGGGGCGGGCTTTTGGTGACGCTGGTTGTCGCCTGCGTCGGGATCGCGGCATCGTTCCCGTTGGGGATCATTTTGGCCTTGGCGCGGCGCTCGGATCTTCCGCTCATCAAATGGCTGGCGATTATTTTTATCGAGTTCGTACGGGGCGTGCCGCTTGTTACGGTGTTGTTCTTCGCCTCGGTGATGCTGCCGTTGTTCCTGCCTGAGAATGTCACCTTCGATAAGCTTATGCGCGCGCTGATCGGTGTGGCGCTGTTTTCGGCGGCCTACATGGCGGAGGTTGTGCGTGGCGGGCTGCAGGCCATTCCACGAGGGCAGTTTGAAGCCGCCGATGCGTTGGGAATGAGCTACCCGCAAAAAATGGGCTTCATCGTTCTGCCGCAGGCGCTGAAGCTTGTGATCCCCGGAATTGTCAATTCTTTTATCGCACTGTTCAAGGATACCAGTCTGGTCCTAATTATCGGTTTGTTCGACCTGTTGGGTATCGTCAAACAGGCAGCCCAGTCGGATGCGAAGTGGTTCGCGCCGCAAACAGCGGTGACGGGCTATGTGTTTGCTGCGTTCGTGTTTTGGCTGTTTTGCTTTGGAATGAGCCGGTATTCGGCGTGGCTGGAGACGCGACTTAACACCGGGCAGCGTCACTGATTTCATTTATTCCGCTGGTGGGCCGAGGAGCCTATCGACGACAACGTCGCCGATGGCGAGGGATGATGTCAGCCCTGGACTTTCGATGCCGTAGAGGGCGATAAGATTTGCAACTCCGTGAGTTTCAGGGCCGTGAATGGCGAAGTCGGCGGCAGGTTCACCGCGACGGTAAATCTTCGGGCGTATGCCAGTATAGCCGGGTTGAAGCTTGTCGGCGGGCAGGCCGGGCCAGTAGCGTTGGATCTCAGATGCGAACTGACGGCAACGTGCGCCTTGCGGATCGTCAAAGCTGTAGTCGACGTCGTCAATCCACAGCAGGTCGGGGCCGAACTTGGCTTGCCCGGCGATGTCGAGGGTCAGGTGAACGCCGAGCCAGGCACCCGACGGCACGGGATATATCAGGTGCGTAAATGGTGCGCGTCGCGACAAAGTAAAGTAGTGGCCTTTGGCGGGATACGTTTGTGGCGGTGCGTAACCCTCCCGCCAACCAGCCCCCAGGAGATTGCCCACGCGGGTTGCTTCTAGGCCGGCTGCCATAATCAGGTTCCGGCATGTAATAAGCGTTGTGTGGGCGGTCTCGTCACTGCCGCTGCGCGCGGTGATTGCAAAGTTGCCGCCGTTGCTCAGAGCGATGCCGAGGACTTCGGTCGACAAAACGACCTGTCCGCCGTTCTCGGTCAGGTGTCCTTCGAGAGCGGTCATGAGACCATGGGAGTCAATAACACCCGTTGAAGGTGAGTGCAGGGCGGCGATGCACTCCAAGTTGGGTTCCATTTGCTGAGCTTGCGTTCGGTTCAAAAGCGAAATATCCGAGACGCCATTGGTGGCCGCGCGCGCTGCAATGGTCTCCAATGCCGACATGTCCTCGTCGGAGGTGGCCACCACAAGTTTGCCACATCGGTTGACGGAGATGCCGTTCTCGGCGGCGAATTCGTAGAGCTGTTTTTTGCCTTCAACGCAGAGGCGTGCACGCATGCTACCGTGGGGATAGTAGATGCCGGCGTGGATCACTTCGGAATTGCGCGAAGAGGTTTCCGACCCGATACGGTCATGACGCTCCAAGATCAGTGTTTCACTGCCGCGGACGGCAAGACGTCGAGCTATTGCAAGCCCAACAACTCCACCTCCAATAACGATCGTTTCAACATCCGGCGTCACGGATTGATCTCCCTGGCTCAAGCATATTCGGCATTCGAAAACTGCTGTCGAAAAGCTCGGTTCTCGCCTTGACTTCATCGAGAACAAAGTATGAACTTTGTTTTTGATTCGGTGCGGAGAAACGAGGCCCGGGTGACAATACGCTTCATTCACACATCCGATTGGCAGATCGGCAAGCCTTTCCGTAACTTTGATGCGCGTGTTGCAGGAAAGCTGGAGGCGGCGCGTGTTTCGGTCATCGATCGTATCGCCTCAATTGCCGGTGAGCGCAAGGTCCGCCACGTGCTTGTGGCGGGCGACGTCTACGATGGTGATGCGATCCCGCATGTAACGTTAATGCAGCCGGTTCACCGAATGATGCGGGCAGCGCATGTGACCTGGTGGCTATTGCCGGGCAATCATGATCCAGCACATTCGCAAGGGGTTTGGCAGCGTCTCAAGAACGAGGGTTTGCCGGATAACGTGCGTGTGCTCGACACATCGCAGCCGGTGGAGATGCAGCCGGCGGTATGGCTGCTTCCCGCACCACTTTTCGCGCGCAGTGTAAGCGAGGATCCAACCGCCTGGATGGATCAGGCGGAGACGCCAGCCGGCGCCATTCGCATTGGTTTATCGCACGGATCGGTTAGGGGATTCGGTAGTGCGCAGGAGAGTGCCGTTTCCATCGATGCGTGCCGGGCATCGAAAGCAAAGCTCGACTATCTGGCTCTCGGCGATTGGCACGGCAAACGAAATGAAAACGCGCGGACCTGGTACTCGGGAACGCCTGAGCCCGACAGGTTCCCCGAGAATGAACCGGGTTGGGTGCTTGTCGTCGATATCGAAGCCGCGGGCGTGCAGCCGCGTGTCGAGGCGATGGAGAGCGCGAGTTTTATCTGGGCCAAACTGGCTTATCAGATTTCGGGGATCGAAGACCTTGCCGCCATTGAGCGCCAACTCATTGAGCTGGCCGATGATCCAGGCCGTTTGATTTTGCGATTGGGACTGGCGGGACGAATCGCACTTCAAGAGATCTCAGCCGTTGAGGGTTGGTGCGCAAACCTTGAAGCAAAACTTCAGTACCTAAAGGCTGACTTGTCCGAACTCTTGCCGGTTTGTGACGGTGACTTCGCCCTTTTTTCCGAGAGTAACGAGCTTGCTCAAGCAGCAGAGTATCTCGGTGCCATAGCAGCCGACGACAATGATGCACGTCAGGGCACAGCAGCGATGGCGTTGACACGCCTTGCAGCGCTTACAAGGCAGGAAGCGGCGGGGGATAGATGAAGATCAAGGCGCTACGGGTGTTCGAGGTTGGGCGCTTTTGCGAACCGGTCGCCGTCGACGGTTTTTCAGGTGGGATAGATGTGCTGGCCGGGCCCAACGAGATGGGCAAATCGACGTTATTCCAAGCGCTTCGGATGCTGCTTACCGTCAAGCATAACTCTGGCGGTGGGCTGGTGAGGAAGCTCACGCCGTATGGCGGGGGCCGGCCTCTAATAGAGGCCGATCTAGAAATCGGCGGGAAGTTTTGGCGGATTACCAAACGTTTTGGCAGAGGGTCGCGGGCGCAGCTCAACGACCTCGATAGCGGCACTGTTGTCGCGCGCGGTGCGGACGCGGATTCGGCTTTTGCCGACATTCTCGGCGAAGAAGCAGGGCCAGCAGAGCTCGGGTTGGTATGGGTCGGACAGAAACAAGCGCTGGAGACGCCGGCTCCCGATGAGCCAAGAGACCTCGGTGAGCGGAGCACATTAACGCGAGCGATCCAGGGCGAACTCCGGGCGATCACCGGAGCAACCTCGGCGGATGCCGTGCGGGCCCGTGTCAGCGCGCAGCTCGATGACCTCGTTACGAGTCGGGGTGCGAAGCGGGGTAGCCGCTATGATGCCGCGCTGGAGAACAAGAAGAAACTAAAGGAACAATTTGAGGCGGCGGTGGCTGGCGTTGAGTGCGTGCATGCTGCACAGGCCGAGCTTGATCAGCTGCAGGCCCGGTTTTTGGAAGTCGGTCATCCGGATGTATTAAATGCGCTGGAACAGCGTGCGGTGGCTGCGGCCGATGAACTTGAGAAAGCCGAACAGAGCAGGCAGGCCCTGCGACAGGCGCGTGACGAGGCGCAGATCCGTCTGAAGGACCAAGATGCGGCGCAGGAGGCGTTGTGCCGGTTCCAGGCGGATCAGGGCCGGTTGATGGATCTCTTCTCGCGGTTGGAAGAGGTCACACGGCGGTTGCCGAAGTTGCGGCAGGTCGCAGAGTCTGCCGCGTTGGAGGAGGAGAGCGCTCGTGGCGACGGGGTGCGTCTTTCGGATCAGCAGAACCAACTGCAAGAGCGCATGCGGGCGCGGGACCTGACGCGGAAGTTGGCGGAGTGCACACGGGCACTGAGGGATGCTGAGAGACTTGATCGGGAGGTGTCTGAAGAGAATGAGCGGATGCGGACCGATCCGGTGACATCCGAGCGGGTCGATCGGCTAAAGCTTCTCGGCCAACAGAACCAACTGTTGGAGGAACGCATTGCTGCTGAAAGCCCGTCGATCTGCGTCGCCTATGAACCCTTCTCTGATGCCAGGGTTAGGATTGACGGTGAGGTTGTTGCCGAAGGCGCTCAGATTACAGCGACCCAGACACTCGTTTTGGAAGTCCCCGGTGTTGGACGGATCGAGATCATCCCTGGAGGTGCCGAGAGCCGGGAACGGGATTTGGCCCAGCAAGCGCATTTGATCGCCGAGCGAGATGCCTTATTGGCGACGATCGGTGTGCGGACGACCGATGATGCTGAGTTGATGCTTGAAGAAAGAGTGCGGAGAGACCGGGTGCTCGCTTCGTCAATTGCTGAGCTGCGTCGTGTGGCGCCTGATGGCTTGGTTTCTTTGCGCAGCGACGTCGCCGATCTCGATAACCAGCTTAGGGCTCTTAGTATCGGCGACTCCGATTACGGACCCGAGGATGACAATCTTGAGCAACGTCTGAAAGATGTTGCGGCGGCGTTGACCCGCGCGCGGACATCCTATCCCGACTTGGCTCAGGCCGCGAAGACAGCGCTGGGGGCGCTTGCCGAAGCTGAAGCGAGAGCAGCGGCAGTCCGTCAGCAGATCTCGGAGCTAGAGGATCTTTTGGGTCCCGACGACGCTCGGACCATTTGCTTGGTGGAGCTTAAAACGCGGGTGAGTGCAGCCGAAAAGAATGCTGGCGAGACTCTCAGTAAGATTACCGCGTTGCAGCAGGTCCTGCCTGATGATGATGCTGTGCGCTCTCTACAGGAGCGTGTGGAGAACCGGCGCCGGAGTTTTGAGCACGCTCGAGCCGAGGCAGCCCGAGTTCGGGAGGGTAAGGTGGCGCTTACAGCTCAGATCGAGGCGCTCACCAACAGTGGCATTGGTCAGAAGTTGGCGGAACTGAAGGGAGAGCTGCAGCGGGCAGATGACGATGTCGATGAAATCGAGGCGGAGGTCGCTGCGCTGCAACTTTTACGAGAAGCCCTGCAAGCGGCGCGTGATACATCGCGTGAGCAATTGATGGCGCCGTTGGTGGATCGGGCGAATCCCTATCTCGGCGAGGTCTTCGGCGAAGCCCGCCTGTATTTCAAGGAAGGGTTCGCGCCGGAGAGCTTGGTCCGAGATGGCGGCCATGCGGAGATGATCGACAGGCTCAGCGACGGGACCCAGGAACAATTGGCGATTTTGGTGCGGCTAGCCTATGCGCGGCTGTTAGCAGATCGCGGCAAGCCGGTTCCATTGATGCTGGACGACCCTCTGGCCTACAGCGATGGTGGGCGGATTTCGCAGATGTTTCGTTCGTTGAGTGCCGCGTCAGCACATCATCAAGTCGTGGTGCTGACGTGCCGGGAACAGGCATTTGCTGCGCTACGTGGAGCCCAGCTTGGGCTGTCACCCTGGCGTGTCGATCTAGATTGGTAGTGGACCGGGAAGGATTCGGCACATGATCGTCGGTCATTATGCAATCAAAAGCCTCGCGGTGGCGATACCACGAGGTATCTCGTGTGATGTGCCCGGACTCTGACTTGAGGACCTTGATCCTCTAAGAGCGACCAGCTTCGTATTTCAGGAAGCGGCTTCGTCAGAGAAATGTGCAATCATGGGAGGCTTTTCTGCGGGCGCAGAACTGGAAAACGGGTCTTCGCTGCGGCGAGATTTGCCCTCGAAGAAGGCCCCCTGCTCGATTGCAAGAGCATTGTGATAGATGTCCCCTTCTACGTGGCTTTGCGCTTGGAGCATGACGCGTTTGCCGCGTACTGACCCCATGACGTGGCCGCGCACGATAACTTCCTCGGCGATGATGCTACCGGTGATGTGGGAGCGCTCACCGACGATAATGTGTGTGCCGTGGATATCACCTTCCACTTTCCCATCGATTTGGACTTGACCTTCGGAACTCAGATTTCCGTGGATGGTAAGGTCGGGGCCGATCACGGATGGCGGCATTTGGTTTCCTGTCCGGGTTGCAGCCATCTGCGGCGTAGTGGGCTGCACGGAAGGGGAAGCGGAAGTGGGGGCCGGTGGAACCGGCTGTAGGGGTGGTTGTGGCATCTCTGCCTCGTTTTTTTTGAAGTTTTGTAGCATTTCGTCAGCGACCTCCAATAACGCAACCTGAACGGAAAGACACCAGAGCCCGTCTCTCAATACCCCCCGCATTCAGGCATTTTCGAACTCGGTCAAAGGCGCCATTAGCATAGTTGTTGTTCGAGGTCACGACCCCCGAACTGGGGATAATCTCCTGTGCCTGCAGAATTCGGAACGATGCAAGTCAGCGTGAGTTTCTCAGACCTCTGATGTCAGATTCGAATGAGCGTTCAGCCCGCCAAATTCTTCACAGCAGCAAGCACTTCGGCGACGTGACCTGGTACTTTGACCTTGCGCCAGACACGGGCAAGCTTGCCGGTCTTATCGATCAAAAATGTCGACCTCTCGACGCCCATGTATTTTCTTCCATACATAGACTTTTCCACCCAAACTTCGTAGGCGTCCGCGGCCTTCTTGTCGGTGTCGGCCAGTAGCCGCAAGTTGAGGTCGTGTTTCTCGGTGAATTTCTTGTGGCTTTTCTCACTATCCGGCGAAATGCCTAGAACGATGGCACCGGCGCCATCGAATTCGGATATTTGGGACGAGAAATCCAAGGCTTCTTTGGTGCAGCCCGATGTGTCGTCCTTGGGATAAAAGTATACCACCACCGGTGAACCTTTGAGCTTGGACAGCTCGACGAGTACGCCGTCGGCGTCGGTTAGCTTAATGTTTGGAGCTTTCTTACCTTCTGAGACCATATCGTGCCTTTCTTCTGCCGTCTTATGGACATGCCTATGTCGGGGGTGGACTGAGCCAAATGCATGGTCTTTACGTTTGGTGCGGGTCCGACGGTTTTTGGTTTGATACGAAAGCTTTTGGCTATGGGAGGCTCAGAAGCAATCAGATTAAAGCAACGCTACCATTTTGTTTGCCGAATGCCGATCAGTGTATGCTTGTGGGGCATTCAGGCGCTGACGCTTTTGTCGCGCAGTGGTGTGAAGTCACGTTGTCGGGGAGCTGCTGGGCGTGCTGTAACGCCCCCCGAACAAGTTGAAGGTTGGCATCGTTGACGGCTCATCAACAACTTCCGCCAAAATCCGCTGCGCTTGATCGAACCCCACCGCGTCAAAAACGTGTAACGGGGCGCGCGGAGGATACGCGACGTCAGAAAGCGCAGGTGAATAGGCGACCGGCGTGGCGCCGAATCTGTGTCGGTTTCGTAGCGATGATCGTTATGCCGATCGCGATGTTGCTGCTGTTAGCGGCGGGCGTTGGATACTTTCGGCTTCAGCAGGGTCCGGTGCTGGTCAACTTTTTGGCCTCTTCCGTCAAGCAGGGCATTGACCATGGTCTTCCTGGACTATCGGCGTCATTTGATGATGTGATCCTCACCTTTGCCGATACCGGTGGGTTGGAATTACGTCTCAGGAACCTCAGTCTTTCCGAAGTTGGCGGGGACATTGTGGTTGCGGCCCCGCAGGCCGCAATTGAATTGCACCACGGCTCCTTGTGGTCGATGCATGCTTCACCCCAACGGATTGAGTTGATCGAGCCCCGGATATCGCTGCTCTATTCCCGCCAGTCGGGTTTTGCTCTCAGCTTTTCGTCGGAAGCAAGCATCGATCCTGATATGATGCCGGGACAAACACCTGAAGCTGACGTCATCGCTCGTACGGGCGGGGCGATCGATGTCGCGGCGCTAGGACGCTCGGCGGCTAGTTATGCGGAGCAGGTCGGGAGCGGTTCTTCAACGCTGCGCGAAGTCGGATTGCGTAATGCGACGCTGCTGCTCGATGCCGAGGGGCGCAAAACCTACTGGAAGGTGCCCAGGTTATTGGTCGATGTCGAGCTAAAGGATGGTAGCAACATCGTTTCAGGCTCGGCTCGGGTTTCGTCATCTGGTCGGATCTGGGCGGCCTCGTTTCGAACAGAGGAAAAGCCTGGAGGAGGAACGCTCTCGGTTGCCGCTTCGTTCGACGATGTTGTGCCCAAGGAAATTGCTTGGGCGTTACCAGGTATCGATGCGCTCGAGATGTTGGACACGCCGATGTCGGCGCAGGTCAAAGCCGATTTCGGCCGAAATGGTGAGCTTCTTGCGGGCGCCTTGGACGTCGATGTCTCAGGTAGCCGCATTCGATTGAGGCAGATGGACCGACCGCTGGTCGAGATTGATAGTGGCGTGCTCAGATTGGCTTATGAGCCGTCGGCGGAGCGATTCGCAATCGAGCCGTCCAGGATTGGCGTCGGTCAGCACAGTTATGTCGTGAACGGCGAGGCGGTCAACGAAAGTGGAGGCGATGG
>DAOUZE010000292.1 GCA_030665765.1 Filomicrobium sp. | reverse complement strand
GGGCTCAAATATCCTGTGTGGTCCAACTTTCATATGTCCGCTTGTGGCACCAAGCGGACATTGTTTGCACCCGGCTGCATGTCCGCTATCGGGTGTAAAGCAGACATTCCCCGCAACGGTTCAACGCCTATTTATGAGTACACGCCCAACCTAGGCTGCCGATGCCACAGATTTGCGACTCCGGCGCGCAAGGCGCTGAAATCGTTGAGGGCTGATTAACTCCTATGGCAAAAATGATTGAGGACCGCGTTCAAACCTAGATGGTTTGCGGCAAGGTGAAAATCTCCTGTTTACCGCGCACGCCTTGCAGCGTGTGTTCGCCCAAAGACTGCAGCTTGCTGGCGACACTCTGCGCAAAATACGAGGACACCAGGACAGGCGAATTGAGAATCTTGCACATGCTTTCGATGCGCGCAGCCTCGTTGACCACTGGCCCAATGACGGTGAAATCCAACCGTTTCTCCGTCCCGACGTTTCCGTAGGTAATGTCGCCGCGGTGGAGCGCGACGCCAAACGCTAGCGGAATCTCGCCTTTCCCCGACCGCTCGCGATTGACGCTCGCCAGCCGCTCCAATGCATCGCTAGCTGCCGCCAAGGCGGTACTGCACGCGCCCGGCTGGGATTCATCGGTGCGTTCGATCGGAAAAATTGCCAACACGGCGTCGCCGATGAATTTCAAAACTTCGCCACCATGTTCAATTACGACGATCGAAATACTGGTTGAGCGCGGCGAGATAAGCCTCACGCGGGAGCAATGCCGCCAGTTGGGTGGAGCCCCTCAAATCGGAGAACCAGATCACGGCGTGCAGGTTCTCGCCGTCGCCACGCTTAACGAGACCATCCATAACGCGCTGGCCCGCGTCGGTGCCGATATAGGTCTGCAACAGGCTCAGCGCGGAGGCGCGTTGCGCATAGGCTTCAAGCAACCGGCTCAAATTCGGAAGCACTTCGAAGATCTGGCCCAAATGTTCGGTCGAGAATCCTCCAGGCTGATCCGAAACCAGCATCAGAATATTGATCTGACCGTCCGAGAAGCGCAGCGGCATGGCCACGTAATCGGTCGCGCCCTTTTCGAGCAGATCCTTCAAGACCGGGAAGTCCAGCTCGGGATTTTCGCCCTCGAGCTTCCGTCTGACGCCGCCCTCGCCATTGAGGATGTAGACGATGGGGCTGTCGGTGAATCGTGGCTCGTACATCGCCTCGTGCGAGGTCTGGAATTCTGCGATGCCGTCGATGCCGCGCTGCCAGGTAAACAAGGTCGCGAACAACTGCGGATTAAGGGTGCGAATGAACAGCCGGAGCCGCCACAAGGGGACCCCTGCCGCGGTCAATGCCTCGGTTAGACTGGCGACCAACTGCTTTGTGGTTTTTGCTTTGCAGGCATCGTCCATCAGCCAATTGATGAATTGGTTGGGTTTGGCGGGCGCCAATTCGCGTGGCTGGTCTGTGATGTCCTCGTCCTCGGCGAGCCAGGCGTCGACCGAATGCCAGTCGAAAGCAACATGATCGTGAAGGTGTGATGCTTCATCGTAAGGGTGTTCGTAGCTCCATGCCGCGTTCTCGATGGTCTTGTCGCCGATTTTGAGCGACCAAAAAGAGGCGTTGCCCTTGAACGGACAATGGGTCCGGTGATCGCTTCGCACCAGCAAATCCATCGCCACGTCGTCTTTGGGGAAATAGAAGACCGGCGGCAGACGCGTTTCATGCATCACCAGGGATCGCGAGCTGTCTGCGACGGTCTTGCCCTGGCTCAGAACGCGAATCCGTTGCGAGCTCGGTTCAATGGTGACGCGATAGCCATGATGTGACTCTTGATGCATTTTCTTTTCCAGCCTCGATCGTGATCAGCCGTCGCCGAATCCCGCCTGCTAAAAGTGTGGCTTCGGCGCGATGGAATTCAAACAGATGGGCAATCGCCACATCAAGCATGTCAATCAGCGTGCAGACCTCAAGCGTCTGCCACATGTTAGGATTGAGCTTTATACAGTATCTGACGACGAGGGTAATGTGTGGCGGCGCGGTCGGTGGCGCCACTGGTACGTCAACCCTTTGCCAGGCTCATACGCATACGGCCGACGGCACGACAAAACACTCAAGAAACGCCGTCTGAGAATCGAACGGCTCAAGCCTTTGCAGCGGCGCTGTTCGGCAGCGAAGAAAGTGGAGCTGATCCATCGATGCGCACCGCTTCTCTTTCTAAGGCCCTATGATTCGAGGCCCAGGCATAACGTCGAGAAGAGGAAATTTAGCACTTGCAGAATCTCACGCGCCAGCTGCTGGTTGCTACCGGGCGGCGGTCGAATGTCGAGGAGCTCGAACTGCCAGCATCCCTGATGCAATACACATTCACGCCGGCCGGCGATACCGAGGAAATGTTCCGGGCGTTCTTTGACGCAGCACAGAAGGGCGAGCTTGGGCCCGAACAAATGTCCGAAATCGCTGCTCGCTTCGATCAAGAGTTTGTCGGGCCAACATTGTAACGACAAGAGGTTGCCATGACTGAGGTGAAGAAAGCGCGCGCAGTTGGCATCAATCATGTTGCACTCGAAGTGGGCGATATCGACGACGCGCTCGAATTTTACGGCAAGTTCCTGGACTTCACGCTTCGCGGAAAACACGACACGGCGGCGTTTATTGATCTCGGGGATCAGTTCATTGCCCTGTCGAAAGTCGACGCGCAGCAGCGTGACCACGAACGACATTTCGGTCTGGTTGTCGATGATAAGGATGCTGTTCGGAGCGTGTTAGACGAAATGGGCGTGGAGATCGTTTCCGAACGGTTCATGGATTTCTACGACCCCTGGGGAAATCGGATTGAGATTGTTGGGTACGATGGAATCCAGTTCACCAAGGCGAACAACGTGCTGCAAGGCATGGGGTTGGATGGCCTTGGCAAGACAAACAAGGCGATTCAGGAACTTACAGACAAAGGCATGGACCCACGCTAGCTCTGTTCGTTGCAATGACCGCTTGTGATGCTGTGGACGGCTCCTCCACCGGCATCAAGCTGCCAAAACGCTGTTGCTGTAGCGGAGTAGCGAACTTCGGCTGTTGGCACCAAGCAGACATATGAAAGCGAAGTCACGGAGTCTGCTTAGGGGCGCATAGCGGACGTTGTCAGATCCGATGTCCGCTTAGGCGTTGAAAGCGGAAGTGCCGGACGGTTTTGACACCGTCTGCTAATGACCCTTAGCGGACATCCAGGTTGAAGCGCGTGGCTGACGCATGTGCGACCAGCGATGCGCAGATCACTGCACCTTTGGCGGCACATAGGGATCCGGTGTCCCCGGCTTGATCGGCGGTTCTTTGGCGAGCGAGTCCTTATGTTCTTCCAATTGCGATAATGCTGATCGTGGAACAAAAGTATGGGGGAACAGGACGTTCTCGGTTTCGCCCGGATCTACTAGAAGGTTGTAGAGCCGAGGGGTCTCAAACTCGCGCGTCTCGCTAAAGACCGACTCTGTTTCCTTGAAGTGCAGTTTCCAGTCGCGCCACTTCACCGCAAAAATCTTTTCGCCCATATACACGACAAACCCATCGCGGTTGGACTTCGCTCGCTTGCCGAGGAGAAAATCGGTTTGGTCTGCTCCGTCGATCACACGGTCCTTTGGTACCTTTCCACCTGCGATTCGGGAGAAGGTGGGAAAGAGATCCATCGCGTGCACGATTTCGTTGCTGGATGTCCCGGCGGGAATATTTCCCGGCCAGCGTATGGCAAAGGGAACGCGCAAGCCGCCTTCGAAACCCGTGAACAGCGTGCCGCGCCAAGGCCCCGCCGTTCCGGGATAGCTCGTCTCAACGGTGAGGTTGGTGGCTCCGGTGGGTAAGGCCTCCGGGCCATTGTCGGCCGTGAAGATGAAGATCGTATTGTCCCGAATCCCGAGTTCATCGACTTTATCCAGCAGCATTCCGACGTATTGATCGATCTGATGGAGCATATCCGCCCACCGGCCGTTTCCCGTCTTCCCGTCAAATTCAGGATGCGGCAGTGTTGGGTAGTGGGTTGCGGTATAGGGTAGGTAAAGGAAGAAAGGCTTGTTGGCCTCGACCTGACGCTGCATGAAGTCGATCGCTTTCTTTGTCAGGTCGCCGTCGATCAAGGGGCGATAATCGATATCGTAAGGGCGCACCTTCTTTGGCTTCTTGCCCTTGCGCCCTTCCATGACGAACCCTTCAGACTGACCGCTCTCTTTGAAACCGGTGAGTCCGGACCACGTCGACTCGTCGGTGGTATTGGGGATGCCATACCATTCATCGAAACCCTGATCTGTCGGGAAACGCCCATCTGTCCGACCCAAATGCCACTTGCCAAACATTGCCGTAGCGTAACCGGCATCAGAGAGCATCTCGGCCATCGTGGTCTCCCACTGCACGAGTCCATAAACACCCTCACCGAGGGGAACAGTCGCGTTTCCGCTGCGAATGGCATAGCGGCCGGTCATCAGGGCGGAACGAGAGGGCGTGCATTGAACCTCGATGTTGAAGTTCGTCAACCGGAGACCTTCACTTGCCAACTTGTCGAGCCGCGGCGTCGCTGCGCCTCGAATGATCCCTCCGCCGTTGAAGCCGGGCTCCCCCCAACCGAAGTTGTCCATGAAGACAAGAACAATGTTGGGCTTCT
>DAOUZE010000255.1 GCA_030665765.1 Filomicrobium sp. | reverse complement strand
CCGTGAAGTTTTTGAATAGCCTTGGGCAATTGCGGCGACTCTAGCTTCAGGGCCGATCCACAAGGAGGGAGTGCTTGGGGTCATTGAGGCGGCGGCGTGGATCAGCGGTGTGAAACCCTGCCAAAGAAGCGGAGGCAGAATGAAACCAATCCAATGCAACCTATTGGAGATGCAACCGTCGCGGCGTGAAGCAGAGGTCAGCGAGCCTGTGCTAACTGCGAGGGGTGTTCGCATGGAACGCATTACTTCGCTCGGACAGGCGTCACCGGAGGGGTTCTGGTTTGACCAGGAAGAGGCTGAATGGGTGATGCTGCTGGCAGGAGGGGCCCGGCTGACGATCGAGGGTGAAGTGGAGGACCGCCAGCTGCAAGCAGGTGATGCGATCTTCTTGCCGTCGGGCTGCCGGCACCGTGTTGCCTGGACCGACCCTGACGAACCGACGATCTGGCTGGCGCTATTCTTGGATGCTCAACTTGAGCCGTCCGTCGGTCGTTTGGCGGCAGGCGGAAGTGATCTCGCCGAGCAGGCTGGTTCGAATAGATAGCGCTTATTCTAAGCCGTGGTCGCCGTTTCGGTGAATTCGGCAACCGCGGCTTGCAATTTGTCCAGCACACCGGGTTCGGTGATGTCGTGGCCGGCGCGGTCGATGATCTGCAACCTGCAATCGGGCCAGCGTTGGCGTAGATCGTGCGCCGAGCGCGGCGGGCAAAGCAAGTCGTAGCGGCCTTGCACGATGACGCCGGGAATGCCCGCTAGGCGATGGGCGTTTGTCAGGAGTTCATTGTCGGCCAGGAAAAAGCGTTCGGCGATGTAATGGGCTTCCATTAATGCTGTCGGCGGAATGCGGCTGGGCTTGTCTGAGAGGTTCGGCAATTGAACCTCGCTGGGTTCCAACAAGGATAGTACGCGTTCATACCTGCTCCAGATACCAGCAGCTGGCGCGTGCACGTCGGGATCTGGATCATTGAGGCGACGCAAATAGGCAGCGAGCGGGTCCGCGCGCTCGTTCTCGGGCAACGCCGAAATGAAGGCCTGGTAGAGTTCGGGCCTGAAATTCCTTGGGGCTTCGAGGAATGCCCATTCGACTTCACGTGTGGTGCCAAGGAAGATCGCGCGAAGGACAAGAGCGGTAACGCGTGTGGGATTTGCCTGGGCATAGGCGAGAGCAAGGGTTGACCCCCAGGAGCCGCCGGTGACGATCCATTTCTCAATCCCGTAGAACTCGCGGATGCGCTCGATGTCTGCAATCTGATGGGCGGTGGTGTTTGCGTCTCGGCACAAATGGGGGTGAGAACGCCCAGCGCCGCGCTGGTCAAAGAGAATGGCGTGGTTACGGTTCGGGTCGAACAATGCGCGGTGGGCGTGTTGGGAGCCGCTGCCGGGACCGCCATGAAGGTACAGAGTCGGCACGCCGTCCTTGCGTCCCACTTCCTCGACGTAAAGCCAATGGCCGTCGCCGACATCCAGCATGACCGCGTCGAATGGGCGGTGTGGGTAGGGATGGCTATTGGGAGCCGTTATTTGTGAGATGTCGGGTCTTTTTGACAAGGTGCTCGGTGGGCCTCAACGGTTCGTTGGTAAGTTGGTTAAACGAGGTGTTCGAGACTGGGATTGATGTTGACGGACGCGCAACTCAGTCACCTTCCAGCGCCAGTCCATTAGCTCGAGAACGCCGGAATAGATGCGGTCGGGTTCGAATTCGTCACGCATGTCGATTTCAAGGCGAGTTGGTGTGACGAAGGTGGCGCGTTCGACTCGCGACCAGGCGTCGGCAATGCGCTGTGGTAGCGGCACGCCCTTATCAGGATCTTCGCGGCCGAGAACGTTAACGCTGATCGTGCGGCCATAGCCGAACAATGTAGATAAGCCGGTGGGGGTGGCGTAGCGTTCAACCATACCATTAACCATGTTACGTCCGTAGTAGGCCTTGAAATTTGCCCATAAACCCTGGCGTTGCGGTTTGTCCTCGAGCGCTGTGTCTGTGGGTCCAAGAACGAGGTCGGCCATGGAGGCTTTCAGCGTTTCTTTGACCGGGGCCCATTCGAAATGTTGCGCGAGGTAGGTGCTGTCGCCCGACTTGACGGCTTCCTTGATCGACCAGGCTGTGTGGAACGGCCATGCGATATAGCAGGCCGCGCCCAGCAATAGGCCAATTACCAACAGGATCCGTCGCATCTGAAAGTCCCTCGAGTTCCTAATCGACCGGAGGGCCGACCCGTTGTTCTCAATTTGACATGAATAATGAGGCCTGTCGCAGGCACAGTATGAAGCAGGGCGTACAATACACTTTTCGATCGCCGGATGGGTGCGCCGAAATGGTGTCTGGTGTCTACTCGGATTTTGGGACTTGAACCTTGTCGCTGGCACCACAAATCGACTTTAGCGCGCGCCAGTCTTTAGCAGATAATGCCGGCCGCAACTTGTAGCCGCCTTGGCGCAGCGCCTTTGCCAGGCGGTCCAGGGTTACCGGATGGGTGCTCAGTAGATTGACCGGATCGCTTTCTTGAAGCTGTCCCTTCTTGCTAATGCGGATGAAGAACTCAGCTAGACCTTTCGCGGAGATCTCGGCGTCGCGAAGGATCCGCAAGGCATGGTCGTCGGCCTCGCATTCGGCTTCACGGGAGTAAGAGAATTGGAGCAAAAGGACGCCGAGACTACCGAGCGTGCCGCCGCCTCCGGTGAATAACTCCGCGGCAGCGTTCAATCCGACGGCGCGGATGAACCCGGTTTCGGGGTGGCGCTCGATTCCATGTCCCATTTCATGGGCGAGTACGCCGGCGATTTCGTCGACGCCATTGGCCTTTTCGAGAAGGCCGCGGGTGAGGACGATGTTCTCGCCCGGCGTCGCGAAGGCGTTAACGAGCATCCGGTCGACAACAACGACCCTGAAATCGCTTTCCGTTTTAGCTGCCTTGGAGAGTTTGGCGGTGAGCTTGTCGAGGGCGGCGCGCCCGTCGGCAGTTTCGCACAGCCTATGCCCTTGGCTCATGGCGGTTACCATATGCCGGCCCATGGTTTGGCGGGCTTCGTCGGGCAGCATCATGGCCATGGTGCGGGCGGGCGAAAGGTCGGTCAATGAGATGGCAATGGTGACAGCGATCAAGGCTGCGGTCGCCCATAGCCAGGGCCGGGCGCTGCGCCAGCGCTCAGCCGATGCGGTCAGCTGCGGGGCGAGCGTGGCAAGGCTTCGCGCAAAGCGAGGGCCTGGAACGAACAGCGTGGCACCAAGTTGGTGGGCGTAGGTGACGAGCGCGTCGATGGCGTGCTGGGTCAACGGCTCGGAAGTGCTGAGCGCGCCGTACTGCCATATCACCGGATCGTGCGAGCCCGGGAGCCGAATAGAGATGCCGCGCTCGGTGAGCTCGACCATGACGTCTTGTGCGTCGGCGGTTTTGCCGTCGGACAAGCGGGCCTCGAATCGTTGGTGCGGTATTTCAGAAGGCATCGATATCAAAAGCCTGGGCTAATCCTTCTCCTGTCGATACTTGACCCGCGGTGCTTTGTGCAATCCGCTCTAGTGCAATCGGGCCTTCGATTGATAGGTGACTAATAAAGTAACCCATCGCGCGGGCCTGCGTGACGGGGAGAAGAAGTGTAAAGGACAGCGCCATGATGAAGATTGCAATCGGCACTGAAATGGCGGCAAAGCGGATTTTAACGTCTGGTCCAAGAAGAGATTCGAGGAGCGTTGCGTCGATACTGTTGGCGACAGCGACGATCAGCACCGCAGCGATCGATAGTGGAATGATCAAAAGCAGTGCCCCGACGAGCAGGATGAGGATGTTCGTCACGTCGATCCACAGTAAACCGGCGCCGGTCACCTTGGCCTTGAATTGAGCCCCTTCGAAATGCGTGCGTTTGGCGAAGTGATTGATGATGCAGGCGCGGTACCAGGCACTGATTAGCAAATAGAGCAGATAAGCCATGGCGATGATACCGAGTGTGCCAATTGCAACGATACTGGCGATCTCCGGTTTAAGTTGACCGCCAGGTGAGAGGGTGTCGAGGCCGAAGGTGTGCTGAAGCGCAGCGATGGCAACGGCGAACACGAGCGATGCGCCCACATAGATCGCGAACACACCAATCCACAACATTGCAAAGGGGCCGTAGAGCGGTCCGGCATCTCCTTTGAAGAAAAACTCTCGATCGCCGAACATGGCGTCGTTAGTGATCAAGGTTTGTAGCTTGGTGGTGCGCCAGGGAATGATCCAGCCGAGCGTTAATGGGATCAGCAGGAAAGTCCAGAAGTAGGTCCAGCCATAGTTCCAGGAGTTGCCGTCGAGACTGCCACGAATTCCGCGCCAACTAGTGCGCAGCAGGCGGTAACGCTGGGCGCGATAAATGGCGACGCCAAAGAGTAGGAAGATGAAGACGTAAAGGGCGAGCGGGAACAGTTGGGCGACAGGCGATGTTGGACCGAACGCCAGTATAATCCCAGCGGACAACAGCAGTATGGGCAGCAGCACCAAGCCGAATACGATGATGAAGCCAAGGAATAATTCTTTGCCGGTGCCGGTATAGACCAGCGGTTCTCCGTCGAGGCGGATAGCGGACCAAAGCCGCTTGCGGACTTCGGTCCTCGCCCAGAAGTCGTAAATGCCAAGTGTGAATAGGCGGTAGATGAAGTTGGCGATTGACAGGCCGGTCATACCAATGGGGGACAGCCACGATACTTCGAGTTGACGTCCCGCAGTGCTACCGTCCGGAACATCTGTGATCGCGTTGCCCGCCATCGGTCTTTTCTCCCCCTAAACTTGGCTTCCTTCTAGTCCAATAGATTAGGAATTGACATATTATCGCCTCCACGCGGTGCTGGTTTAGCCGTCTGGCCGTCGTTTGGAAGCCCAAGTGGCGCGTTACCTCCATGCGCCAGCATGGCGATGGTGGGTGCTTAATTACGAACTTCTTTCCGCCTGAACTGATATCTTCCTGATCTGGCGGCAGTTCTTCGACGTTTCGCCGCGTCTTAACGTGGAATAAAGGCTGTCTGCAGCTGTTGCCACCTGGCAACTGTTATGGCGCTGGCGCGCCACCTTTGAGCCACAAACAACAATCATCGTGAGATTGGATCACCGAGACGATGCCCAAATTTCCCGTTGTGAACGATGCGGTTATCTGGCGGTCACGTCTCAGCTTGGAGTTGGTTTGTTGTGAACGTCGAAACGCAATGGAGCGTTTCGGCGACGTTGTGCTCACAACGTTCCGCGGGGAGGAATAAAGCAAGCAATGGGCGCGAGTTCGTTTGACAAATCGAAGCTGCCAAGTCGGCATGTGACGGAAGGGCCGGCACGCGCGCCTCACCGCTCCTACTATTATGCGATGGGGCTCACGGAAGAGCAGATTCATCGGCCGTTCGTCGGTGTCGTTAGCTGTTGGAATGAAGCCGCTCCATGCAACATCGCGCTGATGAGGCAGGCACAGTCAGCGAAGGCTGGTGTTGACGAAGGTGGCGGCACTCCGCGCGAATTCTGCACGATCACCGTGACCGACGGTATCGCCATGGGCCACCAGGGTATGAAATCGTCGCTG
>DAOUZE010000231.1 GCA_030665765.1 Filomicrobium sp. | reverse complement strand
CAAAAGAACCGAAACCGAGAGGATCCGAAAGCATAACAACAAGGTAAAACGTGTGCTCGATAACGCCGCCTCTCGGGGCCGGCTGGGAACTGCGCCTAACCAGCGTCCTAGGGTGCCCATCGAGCAAGACCCCGGCCTGGCTGGGGAAGCTGAACCGGAACGCGCGCCCTGGGATCCTGAAAAGGAGGTTGAAGTGGCCGTACTGGCGCCTTCAGCAACCGGTTTTGGCCGTACCAGCGCCGCGCGTATCGAACCTGCCATTCCTTTTCATCTGGCCAAGGCTAAGTTGCCAAAACCGACCAGCGGAAAACTTGTACTCAAATATGATGAAAGGACCCAATATGGCGGTAATTCAAAGGGTACCGTGTTCGAAACACGGCATGCCGCGCAGATCACGTCTCCGTGCGATGGATGGATCGTTTACGCTGGTCCCTTTCGTAGTTACGGCCAACTCTTGATAATCAATGCCGGCGGTGGGTATCATGTGCTTCTGGCTGGAATGACACGTATTGATGTGCAGCCAGGACAGTTTGTCCTCGCAGCCGAGCCCGTTGGAACCATGAGCGACGCGCCTCCAACGGTGAAGATGAGTTCGTCGGAAACGTCACCTGTCCTATATGTCGAATTTCGAAAGGACGGGCGGCCAATTGATCCAACACCGTGGTGGGTCCCAAACCCAAGAGGGTGATATCGACTATGCGCAAGACAGATTTTGCGTTCTGGACTTTTCTTTTGATGACGGCGCTGGCTGGCGTAACGACGCTTCTCAACGTGTCGCAAACGTATTCGGCGACCTCGCCGAATTCGAGCCTGTATCGTCAGCTCGACTTGTTCGGCGATGTGCTTGAGCGTGTGCGCTCCGACTACGTCGAGAAGCCTGATGACAGCAAGCTAATCAAGAATGCCATCAACGGCATGCTCGGCGCACTGGACCCGCACTCCGCCTATCTTTCTGCTGAAAGCTTCAGCGACATGCAGGTGCAGACCCGCGGTGAGTTCGGCGGCCTCGGCATTGAAGTGACGATGGAAGATCAGGTCGTCAAGGTGGTGGCGCCGATCGACGACACGCCGGCCGCCCGAGCGGGTGTTCAGGCCAACGATCTCATCACGCACCTGGACAATGAGCAGATCGTCGGAATGTCGCTGGAAGATGCCGTTAAGAAAATGCGCGGCCCAGTCAACACACCGATCATTCTGACGATTGTGCGCAAGGGCCACGATGAGCCACTCGATATCAAGATTGTCCGAGATGTCATCCGCATAAATCCTGTCAAATCGCGGGTTGAAGACGATATCGGATATATCAAACTGACTACTTTCAACGAGCAGACGCACGCTAACCTTACCAAAGCAGTGAAGAGGCTGCGCAAGCAGATCGGCGACAAGCTAACCGGTTGGGTCATCGACTTGCGCAACAACCCAGGTGGACTGCTCGATCAGGCCATTGCCGTCTCCGATGATTTCCTCGACCAGGGCGCGATTGTCATCACCAAGGGCCGCAACAGTGAAGAAACGCAGCGCAGCCAAGCTCGTTCCGGCGATCTGACGGACGGCAAGAAGGTTGTCGTGTTGATCAATGGTGGGTCGGCGTCAGCTTCGGAAATCGTCGCCGGGGCGTTGCAGGATCACAAGCGGGCGACAATTGTCGGCACCCGTTCGTTCGGTAAAGGGTCTGTTCAAACGATCATTCCGCTCGGAGCCAACGGGGCGATCCGGTTGACGACCGCGCGTTATTACACGCCGCGCAATAGGTCGATCCAGGCCAAGGGCATTGATCCCGATATCGTCGTCGAGCAGGAGCTTCCCGAAGACCTGAAGAAGAAGAAAATCAAACCGCGGGGCGAAGCCAGTCTGCGTGGGCATTTAAAGAACAAGGACGTCGAGAAGGAAGAATCCGGATCTTCGGCCTATGTTCCACGTGACCCCGAGAAGGATCAGCAGTTGCAGTTTGCACTCAACTATCTGCGCGGAAAGGTGACAGCTCCACCGACCGCCAAGAAGCCCCCCGAGCAGCAAAAGGCAGAGAGCGGCGAAGACGCCAAGACAGGAAAATAGCAGCTGTCGGCGACGGTAACGAGCCAAACTCAAAGTCGGTATAAAGGGCGCCAAGTGGGCGCCCTTTATACCGTAAAGGTATAGCGTCGCGGCCAAACCACTGCCCTTGGAGTATGCCCATGAGCAAAGACAACGGCGAGCATCTCGGATACCGTCGGTGCGTTGGGATCATGCTGCTCAATCCCCAAGGGCAGGTGTGGATCGGGCGCCGTGTTTCGTCGAAGCACCAGAACGATCCCGATGGAACCGGTTTGTGGTGGCAAATGCCTCAAGGCGGCATCGACAAGGGCGAAAACCCAAAGGACGCAGCGTTTCGTGAACTCAATGAAGAGACGGGAATTGAGCGCCGCAACATCGCCTTATTGGCCGAGACGGAGGGCTGGCATCGTTACGACATGCCGAACCATCTGATCGGCCGCAAGTGGGGTGGACGGTATCGCGGACAAGCGCAAAAGTGGTTCGCGATGCGTTTCGGCGGACATGACGAACAGGTCAACATTACCCCGCCGGCACCACATGAAGTGGAATTCGACGACTGGCGGTGGGCGCATCACAGCGAGCTTTTGGAGCTCATTGTGCCCTTCAAGCGGCAGGTCTATGAAGCCGTGCTTGAGGAGTTCTCCGGCTTATTAAAAGACTGACCGGACGACCCGCGAATAACGCGTGCTAGCGGCTGCCTCAGGCAGCTTGCTCAATCAAAGCTTTCAGCTCTTCGATGGCGCGAGCCACGTGAAGACGGGCATCATCGGTTTCGGTCTCATCGAGGGCCTTTTGTGCAAGGTCGAGTTCGTGGCCGATCTGGCGTGGATCGGCTTCCTCGACAATAAAAGCGCGTTCAGCAAGCACGGTTAGCTGCTTGCTCGTCACTTCAGCGAAACCGGAGCGAACAAATATCGATTGCTTTGAGTTCGGCGTGGTCACGCGTATGACACCGGGAAGCAGCGTCGAGACCACAGGGGCGTGCCCTTCCAGCACCGTGAACTGACCTTCCGCGCCTGGAACGATCACCTGTTCGACTTCAACCGACATCAGGATGCGTTCTGGGCTTACCAGCTCAAACTTGAACGTGCCTGCCATGGCTCATCAAACCTCAATTCGTTGCGTTCCAATTCCATTTGACCGATAAAGCTGCCGATCAGGCGTTGTCAGAGTCCTCGAACAATTCGCGGACCTTTTCGGGATCCTGAACCTTCGTGCCGCAGAACGGGCAGAAGAAGACAGGATGGTCAACCATCCCGGGTTCGTCCTCTTCTATATCGATCAGGCCGACCGACATGTATAGGATCCCGTCACCGCCGGTGGTGATCAGCGGCTCGAAATCTTCCCCGGACATGACCTGTTTCAGTTCTTCACAGCATTTGCCGAAATTCTCGGCCCCGCCGTCCGTCTGCTTTTCGGTCGTCATTCCGGCCCTCTCTTGACTTCAGCTCGTCCTGGTAAAGTCACGTCACCAGTATCGGGGCTCTATTCTTCGGCAGGCCGATGGCGTTTCGTCAAGGGTCAAGCGGCTTCAGCAAGTTTCTCGGCTTTATCGATTGCTTCCTCGATCGTGCCCACCATGTAGAACGCCTGCTCGGGCAAATGGTCGTATTCACCTTCGCAGAGACCCTTGAAGCTCTTGATCGTATCTTCCAGAGGCACCTGCACGCCGGGCGAGCCGGTGAATACCTCGGCAACGTCGAAGGGCTGCGATAGGAAGCGCTCGAGCTTACGGGCACGGGCAACGGTCATCTTGTCCTCTTCGGACAGCTCATCCATGCCGAGAATGGCGATGATGTCCTGCAACGCTTTGTAGCGCTGTAGAATTTCCTGTACGCGGCGGGCCACTCGGTAGTGCTCTTCGCCGATGACGCGCGGGTCGAGCATACGCGAAGTTGAATCCAGAGGGTCAACAGCCGGGTAGATGCCCTTTTCCGCGATCGAACGCGAAAGAACCGTGGTGGCGTCCAAGTGGGCGAAGGTCGACGCTGGAGCTGGATCGGTCAAGTCGTCAGCGGGAACATAAACGGCCTGAACCGAGGTGATCGAACCCTTCTGTGTGGTTGTGATGCGCTCCTGCATGCTGCCCATGTCGGTGCCCAGCGTCGGCTGGTAGCCCACCGCTGAAGGAATACGGCCGAGAAGAGCGGACACCTCCGAGCCTGCTTGGGTGAAGCGGAAGATGTTGTCGACGAAGAAGAGAACGTCTTGGCCCTCGTCACGGAAATTCTCAGCGACGGTCAGCCCGCTCAGGGCAACGCGGGCGCGGGCACCTGGCGGCTCGTTCATCTGGCCGTAAACCAGGGCCGCCTTGGAGCCCTCGGCAGAGCCGTTGTTTTCGGCTGGGTTCACATTCACCTTGGATTCAATCATCTCATAATAGAGATCGTTGCCTTCACGCGTTCGCTCGCCGACGCCGGCAAAAACCGAGTAGCCGCCATGCGTCTTAGCGATGTTATTGATCAACTCCATGATGAGAACGGTCTTGCCGACGCCGGCGCCACCGAACAGGCCGATCTTGCCGCCCTTGGCATAAGGCGCGAGCAGATCGATGACCTTGATGCCAGTGACAAGGATCTCGGCTTCCGTTGACTGCTCGATGAATGCCGGCGCCGAGGCGTGGATTGGACGCATTGTTGAGCCTTTTATGGGCCCGGCTTCGTCAACCGGTTCACCAATAACGTTCATGATACGGCCGAGGGTTGCTTCGCCGACGGGAATCGAGATCGCCTGGCCTGTATCGGAGACTTCCTGACCGCGAACCAAGCCTTCGGTCGAGTCCATGGCGATGGTGCGAACCGTGTTCTCGCCGAGATGCTGGGCGATTTCGAGCACAAGCCGCTGGCCCTGGTTTTGGGTTTCCAAGGCGTTGAGAATTGCTGGCAAATCCGCGCTGTCGAACTGAACGTCGACGACCGCGCCCGTTACTTGCCTGATGCGTCCACTCTTTTTGTCAGCCATTACCCGATCCTCGTGCTGTCCGTTCCTCAGAACGCTTCCGCGCCCGATATAATCTCGATGAGTTCCTTGGTGATCTGTGCCTGGCGCTGGCGGTTATAGTGAAGCGTCAGTTTGTCGATCATGTCGGAGGCGTTGCGTGTGGCGCTGTCCATAGCGGACATGCGCGCGCCTTGTTCAGAGGCGGCATTCTCAAGAAGGCCGCGGAAGATCTGCGTTGAAATATTGCGGCGCAAAAGCTGGTCGAGGACGACCTCTTCCTCGGGCTCGTATTCATAAGCGGCGCCACCGTTGATGTCTCCAGGCGAATCGCTGCCACCCGTTTCAGGCAGGCCGGCGGGGATCAACTGCAGACCGGTCGGCTTCTGGGAGATGACGGATTCGAACTCCGAGAAGTAGACCGTGCAGACATCGAATTCCTCGTCCGCAAAGCCGGTCATAACCTTGTCGGCAATCCCGGCGGCCTGCTCGAAGCCGATCGACTTCAATCCAGCCAGAGAAACCCGGTCGACGATGTAATTACTCAGGTCTCGCTTCAGGTTATCGGCGCCCTTGCGGCCAACCGCCAAGATCTTGACGGTCTTGCCTTCTTTGATGAGCCGGCGCGCATCCTGGCGGACGAGCTTTGCAATGTTGGAATTGAAGCCACCGCAAAGACCCCGCTCGGCTGTCATCATGATCAGCAGATGGTTTTCTTCCTTACCGGTTCCGACTAGGAGGGGAGAGGCATTTTCAGGATTGGCTACGCCCTTGGCAAGGTTCGCCAAAACCGCGTCCATTCGCTCGGCATAGGGCCGGGAGGCTTCGGCAGCTTCCTGCGCGCGACGCAGCTTAGCCGCCGCCACCATTTGCATCGCCTTGGTGATTTTGCGGGTCGCCTTCACCGAGTTGATGCGATTTCGTAGGTCCTTCAAACTCGGCATCGCGCCGTCTCTTTCCCTAGTCTTTGCGCACGTCGCCAACCAACCGTGGGGC
>DAOUZE010000067.1 GCA_030665765.1 Filomicrobium sp. | reverse complement strand
CTTCCGGGCATGACCGCATCGTTAACGCTTCTTCCCGTATTTGGTGTTCCGATCAAATCGAAATCGATGCATGGTCTCGATAGCCTCTATTCCATCGTCCAGATGCCTTGTGGCGTTCCGGTGGGAACTCTGGCGATTGGCGAGCCCGGCGCCTGCAATGCGGCACTAATGGCGGCCCAGATTCTGGCGCTCAATGATACAGATCTCACGGCGCGGATTGCCGCTTGGCGTCAACGCCAAAGCGACGCTGTAGCCAACGCTCCCGCTGACGAAAAAGAAACCTGAAAGACATGAGTGCGCTCCCTCCCGGATCTGTCATCGGAATTCTGGGCGGTGGCCAGCTTGGTCGCATGTTGGCGGTCGCAGCGGCTCGATTAGGCCAACAGGTTCATATCTATTCCGACGCTACGGGCCCGGCCTTCGATGTCGCCAGCCGCCACACGGTTGCCTCCTACAAGGACACCGACGCGATAACCGCCTGGTCTCGCGAAGTCGACGTTGTCACTTATGAATTCGAAAACGTCCCGCTCAGCGCCGCCGCCGCGGCCGACGCCGCAAAGCCGGTCCGCCCTGGCGCACGCGCGCTGGAAATCGCCCAAGACCGGCTTGTCGAGAAGCAGTTCATTGAAGGTCTGGGCCTGCCCGTCGCACCATTTGCAGCCATCGACAGCGACGCTGATCTCACCCGCGCGCTTCAAAAAACCGGCATGCCCGCGCTCCTGAAAACCCGCCGCCTTGGCTATGATGGCAAGGGTCAAACCCGCATCATGACGCCAGACGATGAAGCAACCGCACGTGACGCAATCGACCGTGCACCCGCCATCCTTGAGGGCTTTGTCAGCTTCGAATACGAAGTCTCCGTGATTATGGTCCGCGGCCTGGATGGCCAGACGGTATACTACGACATCCCCCTCAACACACACGTTGACGGCATCCTCGCCACCTCGACTGTTCCAAGTCCCTTGCCCAGCGAGATTGCCAAACGGGCCGTCGGGATCGCCGAACGCATCGCCGCAGCGCTCGAATACGTCGGCGTGCTTGCAGTTGAAATGTTCTTCGTCGGCGCCGACGCCACCGAACCGTTGGTCGTCAACGAGATGGCGCCACGGGTTCACAATTCCGGTCATTGGACGCTCGATGCCTGCGCCGTAAGCCAGTTCGAAAACCATGTTCGAGCGGTATCTGGCTGGCCGCTCGCACCCGCTGACCGCCATGTCGACGCCGTCATGACCAATCTGATCGGCGCCGACGTTAAGGCTTGGCAGACGCTGGCAGCTGAGACAGGAGCTTGCTTACACCTTTATGGCAAGCGCGATGCCCGCCCAGGCCGGAAAATGGGGCATCTGACACGTGTTTCACTTAAAACCCCAACTTAGAGGTTCGTTTGAACCAAGTGGACAATCGGGGACGATACGTGTTATCGACCCCGTAATCCGTACAAGCTTAGCCGCTATTGAACGGGCCCAGGGCCCGGCCAGCGAAGCATACCGAAATAGCCGTCTGCGACTGCTCAAAGAAAGGATAGGGACACGCGTGCAGGTTCTCGTTCGCGATAATAATGTCGATCAAGCCCTTAAAGCGCTGAAGAAAAAGATGCAGCGCGAGGGTATCTTCCGTGAGATGAAACTCCGGAACTACTACGAAAAACCTTCTGAAAAGCGTGCGCGCGAAAAGGCTGAAGCCATCCGCCGCGCCCGCAAGCTTGCGCGCAAGCGTGCGCAACGCGAAGGTCTGCTACCGATGAAAGGCAAGACCCGGACCCGGTAGTCACGCCAAACTGCGACCAGGAATTATAAGTATAAGAAAGCCGGCGCACATCGTGGTGCCGGCTTTTTCGCGTTTGCTGAGATGCCATGCCTTATCCAGCTTCCGCCATCGGCTTGCTCTCACGCCGCGACCGGTCAATCCAATCGTTGATCGCTTCGAACGAGCCATAGAGGACGTGATCGGAGTGTCCGGCCTCCGGAAACGTAACTATCTCCGAGGGTCCACGAGCGCTTGTCGCCACTTTGCGACCCATTGCGACCGGGATTATGCGGTCAAGCTCACCATGCACGACGAGCACAGGCGCCTCGACATTTTTCAGATGGCGTAGCGTCTCGTAGCGGTCTCGCATCATCAAACGTCCGGGCAGATAGGGATAGTGCAACTCGGCAACGTCCACGATGGATGTGTAGGGCGCATCGAGAATAACACCCCCGACGGGCCTAGCTGCCGCCACTTGCACCGCGATTCCCGATCCAATTGATTCGCCGTAAACGATCAAATCCTCTGGCTCGATCCCCCACCGTACTAACGTGTCATAGAGAAGAGTTGCATCTGCTACGTTGGCGCGCTCGGAAGGACGGCCCGATGACCCTGAGTAACCACGATAACTCATGATGAGTAATCCCCGGCCAGCCGCTTGGTAATTGGAAGCCCGCTCGGCCCGGTCCGCTAACGTCCCCGCATTACCGTGAATGTATAGCAAGGTCGGCTGACCGCGCCGTGGTGGTGAATACCAGGTCACCAACTCTTCGCCGTCCGCCGTCTCCAGGATATGTTCACGAAACCCTGAAAGCCCAGCCTGTTCGGGCTTCATGTAGGTCGGATCTGGCTCGTACATCAGTCGACGCTCCAAAACCGGAGCTCCAACCAAAATGGCGAAGACAATGCAGGCCAAAGCAATCAAGGTGCCAACAATCAACATGAAATCAATGCCCCCAAAACGCTTACAGGAATCTGCCAGAAGAGACCCTCTCGCGAGGATCCCAATCCAGGAAAAGCGTGAATCATGGAACTACGCGAATCAAGAGCCGAACTTGCCTTTGGCGAATGCGGATGCTTAAGAATTCATCGAAGTTGCAGATGCGTCACTGCTGAGCCGTTTCAACTGGCCCATCGAAACAAGCTAACAAATGACGAGCCCGTTCGCGGCCCGGGAGGTGTCCGAAGGCAGAACCGCGGCTCTTCGCGAGCCAGGGTTCGAAGTCGACTACGGTTTGCCGTCTAAATATCCCATGGTCCCGGCCGTACTCTATCGCCCAGCAGTCAGCTTCTTTTTCACTATTTCCGGTCGGATTATACCAGTGACCAAGCTTATGGTGGGCACATTCGTGGACGTAAAAGAAAATCTGCAACGGCCTTGGCAGCGTCCGCAAAAGTTCAGGGTCAAGCAAAATATAGGGCACCGTATTGATCACCCATGCTCTTCCAACATCCCCTAAATCTGAGACCTGCAATGCCAAAACGGACCGGCCTCGAAAATCCGTGCAGCTCATTTGCATCCCAGCGACACGAAAACCCGCCCCCGCCGCGTCGGTAGAGCTTACCGTAGGGGTCAAAAATGCGAGCGTGATGCTCAAAACCAGAAATGCTCGAACCAAGGAAAACTCCTTTGTCCACGAGAAGAGTTGACCGCCGATGATACATCATCACGCCAACTCCAAAAGGCTATCTGTGGAATACGCCCTAAAAATCGCGCGAGGCGAGCGTGTTTCATCGTTCTCTAACAAACGCGCGAGTCACTTCGCTGGATCGGCCAAGAAGCTCCAGATGTGAGGATAAAGCCCATCGCGGACCAATGTGTTGTGGTCACTACCCGGCATCAGCACGAGTTTTTTTGGTGACGGTGCAAGTTGAAAAAGGCGCTGCGCGTGTGAAAAAGGGATCGTAGTATCGCTATCGCCATGGGCGATCAGCACCGGCATATTGACATCGCCGATGAATTCACGCGTTCGGAACTGGTCCCACAATAGCAGTGACACCGGTATATAGGGGTGGCGTTCACCGGCAACGTCGACGATTGCCGTGTAAGGCGCCTCTAAAACCAGCGCCTGAGCATTCACCTCCGTCGCCAGCTTGGCGGCTACGCCGGTACCAAGTGATAGCCCGTGAAGGATGATTTTCTCGGGCTTGTGCCGTTGGGCGAGCCAGCGATAAGCCGACCGCGCGTCCTCATACAAACCATCTTCGCTAGGCGAACCCGTCGAACCAGGAAATCCCCGATAGGAAAAAGCAAGCACTCCTGCCCCGTGCTTGACAATCCGTTGCCAGCGCCACTTCTTCCGTTCAAGACCGCCGCCCTTGCCATGAAAAAACAAGAACACATTGCCGTCCTTCTCCTGCGGCGGCAGGTACCAGCCGGAGAGAGTTTCACCATCCGATGTTGGAATCGCGACGCGAGTACTACCCGAAATGGCCAAGGTTCCCGGCTTGCGAAGCTGGTCCGTATCGTATTGGTCAAAGATGAAATAACGCTGGTTGACGTACGTTGCTAGTAACGCCGCCGCGTAGACCAGAACTAGGCCGACAAGACCAAACCGCAAGATGCGAAAAACCATCTGACAATCCCACCATTGCCGCGCACGTCGTTCCACCTAACGAAAAAGCCTTGCAGCAAATCATGACGACTTGCCAGCAAGGCTTTTCTATGAACTTGAAGAGACGCGGGTATTGCTCCGCGGTAGATCAATCGCTCACGGACTTGGCGATCTCTTCGGTCATCTTCTTTGCATCTCCGAGCACCATGATAGTGTTGTCTCGGTAAAACACGGGATTATCGATACCCGCGTAGCCTGAAGCGAGCGACCGCTTGTTGAACAGCACCGTTCCTGCCTTCCAAATCTGCAGAACGGGCATCCCGTAGATCGGCGAGCCTGGATCGTCTTCGGCCGCCGGGTTAACGACGTCGTTCGCGCCGATCACGTAAACAGCATCCGACTGTGAGAATTCCGAGTTGATGTCTTCCAACTCGAAAACCTCGTCATAAGGCACGTTGGCCTCGGCCAGCAGCACGTTCATATGGCCCGGCATACGGCCCGCAACAGGGTGGATCGCGTACGAGACCTCGACGCCAGCTTCCTTCAACGACTCCGCCATTTCGCGGAGCGCGTGCTGCGCCTGGGCAACCGCCATGCCGTAACCGGGCACGATGATGACCTTCTGGGCGTTCTTGAGGATGTAGGCAGCGTCTTCAGCACCACCGATCTTGGCGGCTTTCTGTTCACCGTCTCCACTCGGGCCGGCGGTCTCACCACCAAAGCCGCCAAGGATCACCGAAATGAAGGAACGGTTCATGCCCTTACACATGATGTAGGAAAGGATTGCACCCGACGAACCTACCAGCGCTCCGGTAATGATTAGTGCGATGTTTCCGAGCGTGAAGCCGATACCTGCGGCCGCCCAACCCGAGTAGGAGTTGAGCATCGACACCACCACCGGCATGTCCGCTCCGCCAATCGGAATGATGATCAAAACACCGATCAGCAACGACAAGATCGTTATCAGCCAGAAATAACCCTTGGCGCCGCCCGACTGCATGAACAGCATCACCAGAACGACGATCGCAACAAAGATGCCGAGGTTCACGATATGCCGTAGCGGCAGGATAATCGGCGCCCCTGACATGCGTCCCGACAGCTTCGCGAAGGCGATAACCGAACCGGTAAACGTAACGGCGCCGATCGCGCTACCGAGCGACATTTCGAGAAGACTTGCTGCCTTGATATTCCCAGGCGTGCCGATTCCGAAAGCATCCGGCGCATACAGTGCGGCAGCCGCCACAAAAACAGCAGCCATACCGACCAACGAGTGGAATGCCGCGACCAATTCCGGCATCGATGTCATCGGAATGTCGCGAGCGATTTTTGCGCCGATGCTCCCGCCGATCCCGATACCGGCGATGATCAACAGCCACGTCGTCCAGTCACCCAGTCCGGGAAGCTGCGCCAAGGTCGTCAGGATGGCAAGCGTCATGCCCACCATGCCGTAGAAGTTACCTTGTCGCGAAGTCTCCGGGTGCGAAAGGCCCCGCAGCGTCAGAATGAAGAGGACGCCCGCGACCAAATAGAGGATCGCGGCGAGATTGGGCGGGATTAATTCCGGCATGGTTCAAGCTTTCCAAGGGGACTATCGCGGACGAGAAGAGAAGTGCCAGCCCAGCGCTATTAGCGCTTCGGCTCCTTTTTCTTGTACATAGCGAGCATTCGGCTGGTGACGAGAAACCCGCCGAAGATATTGACCGACGCCATCACCAGCGCCAGGAAGCCAAAGACCTTGGCGGCAACGCTGCCTGTGCTTGTCACACCAGAGATCCCGACGGCCAACAAAGCCCCCACCACGATCACTGAAGATACCGCGTTGGTCACCGACATCAGCGGTGTGTGCAGCGCCGGCGTCACGCTCCAGACAACGTAGTAACCAACAAAGATCGCGATCACGAAGACCATGATCTGGTAAACCCAAGGATCCACACTGCTGCCACCCGCCGCATACGCCGGCGTGGTCAAGGCAAAGCCGGTCGCCGCTGCGGCCGTGAGCCCTTTGAAAAGCTGCTTGGTATTCACGATGAAGCGCTCCCTGAGGTGTGCGGCGCTAAGCGGCCTGTTGAGTGAGGTTGGGGTGCACCAGCGCCCCGTCCTTAGCCAGAAGTGTTCCCTGGATGATGTCGTCGTCCCAATTGATCTCCAGTTTGCCTTCTTCCTTGTCAATCATCAGCCCAATGAAGGACAGCAGGTTTCTGGCGTAGAGACTGGAAGCATTGACGGGTACCGTCCCCGCATAGTTGATCGGACCCACTATTGTAACGCCGTTATCGGTGACAAACGTCTCACCGGGTTTGGTAAGTTCGCAGTTGCCGCCGCGCTCGGCGGCAAGATCGATGATCACCGCACCGGGCTTCATACTCGCCACCATATCCGCCGAAATAAGCTTCGGCGCCGGGCGGCCCGGGATCAGCGCGGTTGTAATAACGATGTCCTGCGTGGTGACATGCTTAGCCACCAGTTCCGCCTGTTTAGCATTGTATTCGGCCGACATCTCTTTGGCATAACCACCGGCCGTCTGCGCCTGTTTGAATTCCTCGTCCTCGACGGCGACGAATTTCGCCCCGAGCGATTGCACTTGCTCCTTGGTCGCCGGACGAACATCCGTAGCCGTTACGATTGCGCCGAGCCGGCGCGCTGTCGCAATGGCCTGCAGACCGGCCACGCCGACGCCCATGATGAACGTCTTCGCCGCCGGCACCGTCCCCGCAGGCGTCATCATCATCGGAAATGCTGCGCCAAACTCAGATGCCGCGTCAACGACGGCCTTGTAGCCGGCGAGGTTAGCCTGGCTCGACAACACGTCCATCGATTGGGCGCGCGTCGTACGCGGCATGAATTCCATCGTGAAGAGCTTCGCCTTCGTCGCTGCCAGTGCATCAAGCTCACCGCGATCGCCAAACGGATCGAGCATGGCGACAACGACGGCACCCGGCGCCAGTGCTGCGATATCCTCGTTACTTGGTCGCCGCACGCGAAAGAGGATTTCTGCGCCCTGCAAGGCAGCCGCACCGTTCGCGGCGATTTCCGCACCCTGCGCCGCGTAGGCCTCATCGGCGAACCGCGAACGCAAGCCGGCACCGGCTTCGATCCGGACCGTGCACCCGAGCCCAACCAGCTTTTTCACAGTATCCGGAGAAACGGCAACGCGAGGCTCGTTTTCAGGCTCGGCCGTAACAGCGATCGTGACCATGGAGTTTTCCGATTATCGCAGCCCGTCAGAAAAGACGGTCAGGGGGTGAGGGATCAAGCAGATCGCGGCCGCAGGCACTCGCGGTGCTCTGGGCCATTCGGGGAAGTAGACTTGCCCAGGGCCGGGGCCCTGACAAGACAACTTTTGCAGCAATTCGTCCTGCAATAGCCCGAAAACTCTCAGCTTGATCAGGTTAGGAAGTAGGCCATACCGATCAGCAGGATCGCAACAAAGACGACAAGCACCACTGCGCCCATCACGAAGCCTTTGTAGGTGCGTTTATGCTCTTCATAGTCCATGTCCGGATGACCGCCGGTCAGATCGACACTCATGTGACAAAATCCTCCCCTTGAGTGTGTTTGATTTCCGCTACGGTCTCATACAGCGCGGAGGCACAAGCACCGTTGCTGTCGAGACACTACGCTGTTTCGAGCACTAGAGAGTTGATGCGATTTGGAATGTCAAGCCATCTGATTGCTGCGCCTTCATCCTTTTTTCCTTTGGCGCTGCATCACATCAAAGAAAGGTCCCCATGGTCCGGCTTGAAATGAAGACAAACTGGGTTCAGATCCACACGGCATTTTTTGGCGTGTTGGCACTCCTCACGACCGCTTCGGCCAGCCAAGCGCTTACTCCCGACCAGCAAGAAAAATCGCTTCTCTCATCCTGCGAGGAGAAACTCTGCCGGCAAATCCTGGACAAAACCCCGCCAAAGGGACGCTTGCGCTGCAACCTCGAGAAAACTTGGGGCAAGAAGGACATAAAAAAGGGGGCCAGGACCAAATCGATATCCTGGGGCTTTGGTGATGCCCAGTGTTCCGTGAAGCTGAGCATCAGCCGGAAACATATCATCAGAGCCCTTACGGCGGCCAAGTACGAGTTCTCCGTGCGACGCCACAACGTCGACTGCAATGTGGAAACCACCAACGGCATCAAAACACTTAAGGCCAGCCTGGCGCCGAAGCTAAAATTCAAGAACGGGCGCATCAAAAAGATCTGGATTAAACTCAAAGACATCAATGGCCCAGAGCCCCTCTCTTCGTTTGTCTGGGCGACCGCAAAGCTGGAAGACACATTCGGTCTGTTCCATTCCGAAATGGTCAAACAGGTCAACAAATTCGTCCACCGCAAATGCGACCGGCGCTACGGCCCGAAGGCCTTAGCTCTGAAGAAGCGGCGCAAGGCTCGTGCAGCACGTCAAGCCAAGATGAAGGCGCTGAAACAACAACGCCAGAAGGCGCGTCAAAAACATACGAGCGAGCAAGCCGCAAAGAAGCCTCTTGCAGAACAGTCGCATCAATCCAAAAACGAAAAACCGGCGAAAGCAGCAGTCGAGACAACGCCGTAAAATGGCACAAGCGCGAAAAGAATTGCGGCCCCACGATAGCGCCCCGCAAAGCAACCGATAGACGGCCAGACTGTGTTTCGGCAGCCACCGCAAGCTGGCCAATTCCGCGAAGCCAAAAGCCGTCAGTCATCGCCTCATTGCCGTCGGATTGTTGGCTCATGCAGCGCCCGCGGCCGGTCGTTTTTCTTGAGATCCATCGATGCCAAAACAGGATCGCAAGCCCGACCGACAAGCCAACTATCGCTTCACGATAATGAGGGTGTCTAGATCATGTTGACCTCTGGCATTCGTATACGGCTCTCAGCGTCTCGTGTTGGCGCTGTTACTTTGAGCCCAGCCGCACTCGCCGCACCGGCCCTCGAACTCGAAGCCGATCTGAACGAAAAAAGAATCTCAGAGCCTGTGAGAAAGACCTTTACGCGATGATCCTAAGCACGGATGCCAGCGGCCGCGATTTCGCCTGCTCCATTTCCAAGACATGGGCCAAGGACAGTCTCGAAAAGGGCGCGAGCACTAAGAGCCTTAGCTGGGGTTTCGGTAATGCCCGATGCACGCTCGGTCTGAAGGCCGCCCGCGGGAACCTTGTCTCCTCGTTGACAAATTCCGAGCACAAATTCGAGATGAAACTGCATACCGTGGATTGCCAGATCTATCATGGCGACGAAGTCACCCAGATCGACGTGACATTGCCGCCAACAGTGACCTTCAAGGACGGAAAAGCTGAAAAGGCGGAGCTCAACATCACCAAGGTCGGGTCTCCAACCGTCATGAGCACGGGCGCTGCCTAGGCGGAGAAGAATTCAACCTTTTTCATGGCGAAACCGTCCATGAAATCAACGCCTTAGCGCACAAAAAGTGCGCCATGCATTATCCTGAACTGACCAACAAATAGGCCCCAACGGGCCAACCCCAGCGACGGGATCAACGCGTCCTGGCGCGCCTCTGACGTCCACCGGAATTCACAGGCGCAACTTAAGCTCGGTCAGCGGCCGCCATATCGAGTTCCCGGCCGAGTGCTGCAAACACTGTCGCAAGGATACCATCGCTGGATAGCCCAGCCGCCTCATACATCTCAGCCGGTTTGCCGTGATCTAGGAACCGATCGGGCAGCACCATCGGACGAACCTTCAAACCATTATCCAGCGCGCCTGTTCGGGCCAGATGCTGCAACACATAGCTGCCGAAGCCTCCAACCGAGCCTTCTTCAACCGTCACCAGCACCTCGTGATTACGTGCCAGCTGGGTAACGAGATCCTCATCCAAAGGCTTCGCGAAACGCGCATCGGCGACCGTCGCGGATAGTCCGTATCGGGCCAGCTCGTCGGCAGCCTTAAGGCATTCACCCAAACGCGTCCCCAAGGACAACAGCGCAACCGAAGTACCCTCGCGCACAATGCGTCCGCGGCCAATCTCGATCTCCTGTCCGCGGACAGGCATGTCCACGCCAGACCCTTCACCGCGTGGATAGCGGAACGCGATCGGACCCTCGTCGTAGACGGCGGCTGTCCGCACCATATGCTTCAATTCAGCTTCATCGGACGGCGACATCACGACAAAATTTGGCAAACAGCCAAGATACGCGATGTCGAATGAACCCGCGTGTGTTGCTCCATCAGCACCGACAAGTCCGGCCCTGTCGATCGGAAACCGCACCGGAAGCTTTTGGATCGCCACGTCGTGGACGACTTGGTCATAGGCTCGTTGCAGGAACGTCGAGTAGATCGCACAAAACGGCTTCATACCCTCGCATGCGAGACCCGCCGCGAAGGTCACCGCGTGCTGCTCTGCGATCCCCACGTCGAAAGTCCGCTCAGGAAACTCCTTACCGAACAAATCAATCCCGGTGCCAGACGGCATCGCCGCCGTGATACCGATAATCCGGTCGTCGTCTTTGGCCTCTTCGACCAGGCTTTGTCCGAAGACTTTCGTGTAGCTTGGTGCGTTCGTCTTGGTCTTGATCTGCGCACCCGTAACGACGTTGAATTTGGCTACGCCGTGAAACTTGTCGTCGGATTCCTCAGCCGGCGCATAGCCCTTGCCCTTACGGGTCACAACGTGAATGAGAATTGGGCCCTGCTTGGCATCACGCACGTTCTTCAAAACGGGCAGCAACTGGTTGTAGTCGTGTCCATCTATCGGGCCGATATAGTAGAAGCCGAGTTCCTCGAACCAAGCACCACCCTGCCACAAGTGGCGGGTGTATTCCTCGACACGCGCGGCCCGCCGCTCCCAGCTCTTTGGCAATCTCCTGGCAAGCAGCTTGGCAATGTCACGGACATAGAGGTAAGGACCGCTAGAGGTAACCCGGGCCAGGTAGGCTGACATCGCTCCCGTCGGCGGAGCAATCGACATGTCGTTGTCGTTCAATATAACGATCAACCGTTCATCCCGAGCGCCGGCGTTGTTGATGGCCTCATAGGCCATACCGGCAGACATGGCCCCATCACCGATCACCGAGACGACATTGTTATTGCCGCCTTTCAGATCGCGTGCCACCGCCATCCCCAGACCGGCCGAAATCGATGTAGAGGAATGCCCGGCCCCGAATGAATCGTATTCGCTCTCGCTGCGCTTGGTGAATCCCGACAACCCATCCGGCTGCCGCAGCGAACGAATGCGCGATCGGCGCCCAGTTAGGATTTTATGCGGGTAAGCCTGATGTCCAACATCCCAGATCAGTCTGTCGCTGGGCGTATCAAAAACCCAGTGCAGAGCGACAGTCAGCTCGACTACGCCAAGCCCGGCCCCAAGGTGACCTCCGGTTACAGATACCGCCTCGATCAACTCTTGGCGCAACTCGGCGGTAAACTGCTCGAGATCGCTTTCAGGTAATTCTCGAAGGTCGGCCGGCTCGCTTACGGTATCGAGGAGGGGTTTCGGGGAAGGCTGCAAAATGTTCGTCATCACCACCTCGTCTCCGGAAACCGCGTGGCTTCCTCTAGGAGACTTACGTTGCACAATTCAATTGGACTTGTTGAGCAGACAGATCGGAACGGCACAGCTCCCCACCGCGAGCGGCCACTATATCCGTTTGTTAGACGCCGCATAGATGTCAAAAAGCTCAAATTCCTGTAACTTTTTACGTCCAAGTCTGTCAGATGCCGGCAACTTAGCACTCAAGGGTCTAGCGGCTCGGTCCCAGACGGGCGACCCGCTGTATCGGTCGTAATCTTCTCAACCTTGGCCTCCGCCTGCGCCAGCAATTGATTACAATGAGCTTTCAGCGCCTCGCCGCGCTCGTACATCACAATCGACTCTTCCAGCTCGACGTCGCCGCGCTCCAACTTCCCGACGATCCCTTCAAGTTCCGTCAGTGCTTTTTCAAAGCTCAGCTGCGGAATATCCTTGTGGCTGGGGTTTGTCTTCGCCACCATCGTGTTGATCTCTCCAAGCCGACCTACAGCCGTCGCTCTGCAATCCAATCCTCGGTGATGTCGGTTTCCTCAACCGGCATCCATCATCGCCCGCACATGAACCCCGACCGACCGCGCCAGTGCCGTTAGGTCATATCCACCTTCTAGCATTGATACGACCCTCCCATCACACTGGCGTTCCGCATAAGCGATAAGCTGCTCAGTGACCCAAAGGAAATCTGCCTCAACCAGCCGCAAGCTGGCCAGCGGATCAGCTTCATGCGCATCAAATCCAGCCGAAATAAGGATCATATCCGGACTGAAGTTTTTCAGGGCAGGAAAGATGCGCGATTCGAACGCATCACGGAACCGCTCCCCATTATCGCCGGAGCGAAGCGGCGCATTACAGATGTTGCCGACCCCTGTTTCGGACACCGCGCCAGTGCCCGGAAACAGTGGCATTTGGTGCGTCGAGGCAAAGAACAGATCCTTGTCTGACCAGAAGATATCCTGAGTGCCATTGCCGTGGTGCACATCGTAATCGATCACGGCTACCCGGTCGACCCCGTGCTTTTTGCGGGCGTACATACCGGCAATGGCGACGTTGGCAAAAAGGCAGAATCCCATCGCGCGGTCAGTCTCGGCATGGTGTCCGCATGGACGCACCTGGCAGAAAGCGTTTCGGATACCCGAGCCTTCGTCCATGACTTGATCAACGGCATGCAGCCCCGCGCCAACAGCCCGCGTTGCCGCCATCCAGCTGCCCGGCGACATCACCGTATCACCGTCTAAATGCACGCGGCCCTCTCCCACTTCGGGCCGCGCGTCCTTGATCATGTCGAGATAGCGCTTGGGATGCGCCAATAGAATCTGCGCCTCGACATCGTCTCGCGAGGGTGCTTCTTCACGCACTAGGTCGGCGAAATAGTCGTGCGCCAATACCCGGTCGATAGCCCGCATACGGTCCGGTCTTTCCGGGTGGCCTGGGCCAGTATCGTGATCAACAAAACAAGGATGTGTAATGAGAAGTGTGGGCATTCGGCTACCGGCCCTCGCGCGTTTCCTTAGAATTTTATTTTCTGAAGCATTAGCGTACAGACCTTGGCTCTGTCACGCAAAGGGCTCTCAACCCGCAACTCCTGGGGCGGGCGGAAAATTCATTTCAGCATGGAAGCCGGTGCGAGAGTCACACCGGGTGGCGGAAGCGAATCCGCTGGAACGAAGAAATCAGGGGCCAGCAAGGCATCAGGCTCGACCTTGTAGACCTCAAAGTCGTTTACACCGCCGACTTTGTGCAAGAACGTATCGTCGATGAGAAAATTGCCGCTGAATTTGGCGGCTGATTGACGGAAGACGAGATGCGCGGCATCCCCCATGATCTCCGGTTTGCGGCTCATCCGCACAAGCGTATCGCCGCCCAGAACATTCTCGATCGCCGCCGTCGCGATCGTGGTGCGCGGCCAAAGAGCGTTGACGGCGATGCCATCATCCCTGAGCTCGCGCGCCAGTCCGAGAACCGCAAGGCTCATGCCATACTTAGCGATCGAGTAGGCGACGTGCCCCGCAAACCACTGCGGTTTCATATCGAGCGGCGGTGAGATCATCAGCACATGGGCGTTTTCCGCCCGTTTAAGATGCGGCAGACAGGCCTTGGTCACCAGCAAGGCCCCGCGCGTGTTGATGCCAAACATCAAATCCATAGGCTTCGGCTCGGTGTCGGCGAGCTTCGTCAAGGAGATCGCGGAAGCATTGTTGACGCAGATGTCGATCCCACCGAAAGCCTCCACCGTTCGAAACACAGCCGTCTTAACTTGCGTTTCATCCCGGATGTCGCATTGCAGCGGCAACGCCTGCCCACCGGCTGCTTCAATTTCCGCTGCGGCGGTGAAAATCGTGCCCTTTAATTTTGGATGGGGTTCCGCCGTTTTGGCGAGAATGGCGACGTTGGCACCATCACGAGCTGCCCTTAAGCCGATGGCAAGCCCGATGCCCCGGCTGGCGCCTGTGATCAGTAACGTCTTTCCGCTCAGCTCTGCCATCTCGGCTGCTCCCTTTCGCCTGTTACCCCAAGCTAGCGGCAATCATCGGCATCGTCACGAGCCTCAAGCTCGTCCATCCCCCAACATTCGCTGGACGAGGCGCACCGGCATTAGAAGGAGATTGATGAGTTGTAAAGATAGCTTGGTCAGCAATGCAAACGGCCCCACGATCGGGAGGAATACCAAGGAGAA
>DAOUZE010000262.1 GCA_030665765.1 Filomicrobium sp. | reverse complement strand
GTCTTGCTCGATGGGCACCCTAGGACGCTGGTTAGGCGCAGTTCCCAGCCGGCCCCGAGAGGCGGCGTTATCGAGCACACGTTTTACCTTGTTGTTATGCTTTCGGATCCTCTCGGTTTCGGTTCTTTTGTCGATCGAGGCTATCAGAGCAGTGAGCGAATTGACGTCCCGTGAAATGTCCGCGGCTGCTTCACGGACCGTCCTGAGTTCGCTCTCCCGCGCCGCCAGTGACGTTTTTTTCGCCGTCATCAGCCCTGAGAGACGCGTACGCGCATCCACCAGGCTTTGCGTTTCCGCTTTCAGCCTCTCTCCTTCATCGCGGATATCCGTCATTACCCGGATAAGTTCCTTCAAGCGCTCGGTCAGTTCAAGCGCCTGTTTACTGAGGCCAGGGAAGGCCGAGGCTAGGAGAATTGCGCTGCGCACCATCGCTAGGGCGTCATCGCGGTGTGTCATCATAACTGGCGGTGGATTGCGTCCCATGCGCTGCAGGACGGCCAGTAGCTTGGCGATCTGGCCCTGCCGTTGCGCCAGGGAACCCCGTACCAGCTGTTCTTGCGTTCTGAGTTCGTCGAGTCGCGTCTCGATTGACGTCAGCCGGCTTTCACTCTTCTGAATAAGGGCTGCTGTCTCCAACAGACGCACATTGAGCTTCTCACGCTCTTTCTGAAGGTCCTTCAAACTGACCTCGAGATTGTGCTCCTTGCTTCGGGTGGACTGTAGTTTACTGCGTTGCGCCTCAAGCGTGGCGCGTGCCTTGTCCCGTGGTGCTTGAGCGTTTGCTGGAACTGCCGCAACTGTCACCAAGATCATGGCCGCGCACATGGCGCGGCAGGAACTGGTGCGATTGAAGCTGCAAATTCGGCGCAAGGATGAGATCCCTTGATCTAGTTTCTTTCTTTAAGGCAAGCCACGCCGGCGTCTGGCTGGCACACTGTGCCTCTGATGTGTTACGTCCGGCAGGCAACTCGCGATTACAGCCAAAACCGCATGGGCACTTGCCGTAAAGATCAGGTGGACTTCGAAAAACCGTACACTAGTGGACCGACAATTACGGCAATTGTAGCGCGCCCCAATTTCTAAACCGTTTCAAAGGAGAAGCGGCAGGCCAGTTGGCAATTTGTTAACCGGTCAAACCGACATGAGAAGCATGCAATCAGCTCTCTACTACCTGACAACACTCGCCGTCTTGGCAGTTCTTGTGGTTCTGTGCATGGGTCTTTACTCCCTGCTCGGCCAGCGGAACTCGAATTTGAGCCAAAAACTGATGCGGTGGCGTGTTGGACTTCAGTTCGTTGCCATTCTGCTCATCATGGGCTTTGTTCTGTTCAGCCGCTGATCATTTCCGAGCGCCGAGGAAACTTAACGTCATGGTAAAGCTAAATAAAATTTACACCCGAACCGGCGACAAGGGTACCACCGGTCTGGGAACCGGCGCACGCGTTTCCAAGTACGACAAACGTATTTCCGCATACGGCACGGTCGATGAAGCAAATGCTGTGATCGGCCTTGTCCGCCTGCACCTGAGCGACGACGACAAGCGCGTCGACGAGATTCTCGGTCGCATTCAAAACGATATGTTCGATCTTGGTGCGGATCTTTGTGTTCCCGACCGTGGCGAGAAGCTTGCCTATGAGCCTCTGCGAGTTAGTGAAGAACAGGTTGAACGCCTCGAGCAGGAGATCGATACGCTCAATGCTGACCTGCAACCTCTGAATTCGTTTGTGTTGCCGGGCGGATCGCCGGCATCCGCCTATTTGCATTTGGCCCGCACCGTTAGCCGCCGCGCCGAACGGCTGATGACGGAACTGGCGGCCGACGAGAGAGAGACGGTCAGCGACGCGGCGATGAAGTACATCAACCGGTTATCCGATCTGCTTTTTGTCGCCGGACGCTACACGAACAACCGTGGCGTCGACGATGTTCTGTGGGCGCCGGGCGCCAATCGCTGATTGGAGTTACCAGCGGCGTAAAGCACCGAATCTCGGCACTGGCGTTGTGTTGACAATCCCTTCCGTCCCCCTGACAAGGAAGGCGAGGCGACTGATCGAAAGTGCCGGTCTGCCTCTGGCGTGAAGCGTGGAGGCAGTGCTCGTGTTCATCCCGGTGCATGACGACAATCCATTGAAATCAATACCATTTCAATACGTCACGCTGACAATCATTGCGATTAATGTCGGCGTGTTTGTATTCACCGCCATGGGCATTGATCCGTCGGTTGTGTCGAGCTTCGCCGTGCGCCCTGAGGAACTGTTCTTTGTCGATGTTGTCGGCGGCCCGGCGCCGGCGACCAACGATCTGATCGCCGTACCGGAGGCCTTCACGCTTGTCTCCTACATGTTCTTCCACGGCGACATTTGGCACCTAATGGGCAACATGTTGTTTCTTTGGGTCTTCGGCGACAACGTCGAGGACGCGGTCGGCCATATCAAGTTTCTGATCTTCTATTTCGCCTGCGGTATCTTCGCCGCTCTGGTCCATGCCTATGCCGTTGCCGGTACTCCGATGGCGGGAGTGCCGCTGATTGGCGCAAGTGGGGCGGTGGCTGGCGTCATCGCGGCCTACTTGATGTTGCACCCAAGAGTACAGGTTTGGGTGCTTGCCTTTAAAGTCATCCCGATGCAGATTTCCGCCGCGGTCGTGCTTGGTCTGTGGGCGGTGACCCAGTTCGTTATGGTCATTATTCCACAGGTCGACCCGGTGGCTTGGTGGGCCCATATCGGCGGGCTTGTTGCTGGAGCAGTGTTGATACCGTTCTTCAAACGCCCCGACGTGCCTCTATTCGATCGCGGTCTCGCCTGACACAAAGCGTTCATCAGTACGGTGTTTCAAAGCCGTTTCAGATGGGCGCGCGTTGCACCTGCTGCCTTGCGGTCCATCCTCTATATGCAACCTATTCGTCCGGGTGCATTGACGTGCAACAAACAGACATCTAGGCTCCGATCTCGCATTTGCGAAGGCTTGGCGACGGCCGCGCGGGCGGATGGCGTTGCTCAATATCCATACTCGGTGTCGATCGCCACAGCGGCCGGACGAATAGAAGAGTTCTCACCTGACGAATTGGCAACCTGAGCCTTGTCGCTTCGTACAACCAGTTTCGGCAACAAAAAGTAAAACAAACAGCACAGCGGAGTACTGAAGGCGGATGAAAATACTCGTGCCGGTTAAGCGAGTGGTCGACTACAATGTAAAGATTCGAGTTAAATCGGATGGCTCGGGCGTCGAACTTGCCAACGTCAAGATGTCTATGAATCCTTTCGATGAGATCGCCATTGAAGAGGCGGTCCGCATCAAGGAACGTGGTGCCGCCAGCGAAGTTGTCGCTGTAACTATCGGGCCGGCAAAAGCTCAAGATACGCTGAGAACCGCCCAGGCAATTGGGGCGGACAGGTCAATTCATATCGAGACAGACACCGCCGTTGAGCCACTTGCTGTCGCAAAACTTTTGAAAGCAGTCGCCGAGGAAGAGAAGCCTGATCTCGTAATCATGGGCAAGCAGGCTATCGACGACGACAGCAATCAAACCGGCCAGATGCTCGCCGCCTTGCTAGGTTGGTCGCAAGGGACATTCGCGTCCAAGCTCAAGCTGGCCGACGGCAAGGCGCTCGTTACCCGTGAGATTGACGGCGGTCTTGAGACGCTTTCGTTAGCTTTGCCCACTGTGATCACAACCGACCTTCGGCTCAATGAGCCACGGTACCCTTCGCTACCAAATATTATGAAGGCCAAGAAGAAGCCCCTCGACAAGAAATCTCCCGACGACTATGGCGTCGACATCACCCCCAGGCTGCAAATCCTGAAGACCAGCGAGCCGCCCACACGCGAAGCCGGAATCATAGTTGAGAGTGTTGGCGAGCTTGTTGAGAAACTCAAGAATGAGGCGGGGGTACTCTAATGGCGGTTCTTCTACTGGCCGAACACGACAACAAGGTCCTAAACGAGGCGACCGCCAAGGCGATGACGGCGGCACGCGGACTAGACCAGGACGTCTACGTCCTCGTTGCCGGGTCCCAATGTGGTGCTGTTGCTGAGGCTGCTGCCAAGCTTGATGGCGCCGCCAAGGTTCTGTTTGCGGACGCCCCGCATCTGTCCCATCCGCTGGCTGAGGAGTTGACTGCTCTCATCGTGCCGCTGATGGAAAACTATGACGCTCTGGTCGCTCCCGCCACGGCCACCGGCAAGAACGTCCTGCCGCGCATTGCCGCCCTGCTTGATGTTATGCAGGTCTCCGACATCACGTTGGTTGTCGCCCCCGAC
This sequence comes from Filomicrobium sp., assembly GCA_030665765.1. Lineage (GTDB taxonomy): Bacteria > Pseudomonadota > Alphaproteobacteria > Rhizobiales > Hyphomicrobiaceae > Filomicrobium. The sequence goes on along the minus strand of DAOUZE010000262.1, from coordinate 1,127 downwards.
ACCTTCGAGCGGCCGATCTACGCGGGCAATGCCGTCCAGACCGTGAAGTGTTCCCAGCCCAAAAAGGTCGTCACCGTCCGTACTGCCGCTTTCAAGTCGGTTGAGGCGGCGGGCAATGCTCCGATCGAGTCTATCGAAGCACCGGGCCCAGTAACCCAGTCGGCATTTGAAAATGCCGAGCTCACGGTATCCGATCGTCCGGATTTGGCATCCGCCAAAATCATTATCTCCGGCGGTCGCGGAGTTGGTTCCGGTGAAAACTTTAAAAAGCTCATCGAGCCAGTCGCTGACGCTCTTGGAGCGGCGATCGGCGCCAGCCGCGCCGCGGTCGATGCCGGCTTTGTGCCCAACGACATGCAAGTCGGCCAGACTGGCAAGGTGGTTGCGCCTGATCTCTACATTGCCGTCGGCATATCGGGTGCCATCCAGCACTTGGCCGGCATGAAGGATTCAAAAATCATTGTCGCCATCAACAAGGACGCGGACGCGGCGATCTTCCAAGTTGCCGACTACGGCCTGGTCGCTGATCTGTTCGAAGCCATGCCCGAGCTTGAGACCGAGCTGAAAAACTTGAAGAATTAGCCAAAATGAACAAACCGCAAGCCTCATTAAGGGAGCCTGTCTGAATGGATATCCCCGTAATGCCCGACGAGAACGCGGGCCCCGATGCGGGGGGCACCAAAGCGGCCCCAATTCGTTTGATCGGAATCATCGGCGCTGGGCAGATGGGTAATGGCATAGCCCACGTCGCGTCGCTCGCCTCCTACGACGTTCTGGTCAACGACTTGTCGTCTGCCGCCTTCGACAAGGCCATGCGGACGATTTCTCGCAACATGGACCGTCAGGTTTCCAAGGGTGTGATTACCGAGGATGCGAAAGGCGCGGCTCTTGAGCGGATCGCATTTGCTAACGGCTTCTCCGGCTTGAGCAGGTGCGACATGGTGATTGAGGCGGCCACCGAAGACGAGAGCGTCAAGCGCAACATATTCGCTGCACTGTGCAAGGAATTGAAGCCCGAAGCGATCATCGCCACCAATACCTCGTCGATTTCCGTCACGCGGCTGGCGTCAATCACGGACCGCCCGGAACGCTTCATCGGCATGCACTTTATGAATCCGGTGCCTTTG
>DAOUZE010000316.1 GCA_030665765.1 Filomicrobium sp. | reverse complement strand
ACGATATCGGCTTCGACGTCGGCGACGACGCGGATTTCTTTCAATCTGATCCCAGCAGCCGTGAGGACATCAGCGATGTAGCCGGCGTTGGCCTCTTTGGTGCGTCCGGATAGGATTTCGTCGCCGATCACGAGGACCGCGGCGGTTACTTCGGTTGACGTGTCGATGGATGCGGGAGGATTAGATGGACTGCGTTCGGTCATTTCGGAGCCTGGTTCACTTCGAGAACACGCTTCTAACAGATTGGTGTCCAGCGTACGAAGTGGAGCCAACTGCGAAAAGACTATTTTTTGGGCATAAACCGCTCGGCAGGCTGGCACAAATGCCGGGTCCTGGATAAGTCCGATGGCAAGCGTGTTCCATCAGTTCGCACTTCTTAGCGCAGCAACCAAACTGAGTTCGAATCCCATGAAATTTCCTAGCCCCCTGAAACGCGGCCGACTTATTAAGCGCTACAAGCGGTTTTTAGCCGACGTTGAATTGGATGATGGTGGAATGATCACGGCCAGCTGTCCGAATACCGGATCCATGATGGGATTGTGCAACCCCGGCAGTGCGGTCTGGGTATCAGAAAGCGACAGTCCGACACGCAAGTACCGGCACACTTGGGAGCTGGTCGAGGATGACATCGGCAAGGGCATGGCGTTGGTCGGGATCAACACCGCTCACCCCAACAAGATTGCGGCAGAGGCCATCGCGGAAAACCGGATCGGGAAGCTCACGGGGTACGCCTCGCTAAAACGCGAACAGAAGTATGGCAAAGCCAGCCGCATCGACCTCTTGCTGGAAGACGAGATGAAAGGCCGCGCCTATGTCGAGATCAAGAACGTTCATTTGATGCGTCAGCCCGGCCTGGCGGAGTTTCCTGATTCAGTGACCGTGCGGGGCGTCAAACATCTCGGGGAACTCGGTGATATGGTCGAGCAAGGCCATCGCGCGGTGATGTTGTTCTTGATTCAGCGTTCCGATGTGATGCGGATGAAGCCGGCAGACGATGTCGATCCAACTTATGCGGCGGAGTTGGCACGTGCGTTCACCCGCGGGGTGGAGGTGCTTGCCTACCGCTGTGAGATCACACCTGAGGAAATCCGGCTCACCAAGTCGGTGCCTGTGAAGATTGCATGACCGCTCCGTCGACCTTGCCGCCGGCCGATACCCACATGGTTGTGATCTGACTTGAGCTGACAGAACGGGCTAGAGAGGCCAAATTGATTTCCAAGAGAATGCTGGTTTCGCGCATATTAGCTCAAACCGGTTGCCTCATGGGGTGCAAAGGAGGCTCTAAACCCATGAAGATTGATCGACGCGTGTTCGGACTTGGAACTCTGGCGGCTGGTTTTGGCCTAACCGCAAATCAAATTTCAGCAGGTGAAAAACGAGCAATGTCTTTCGAAGTGACGAAGACGGAGGAGGAGTGGCGAAAGCTTCTGACGCCGGAGCAGTATTATGTGCTCAGGAAGCATGGTACTGAGCGTGCTCACACTAGTCCGCTCGATAAGACGTACACCGAGGGGGTCTACGTTTGCGCGGGGTGTGGACAGGAGCTCTTTTCGTCTCAGACAAAATTTAACAGCGGCACAGGTTGGCCAAGTTTTTATGCCCCAGTGGATGGCAAAGTAGGAACATCCAGCGACCGTTCATTCTTTATGGTGCGTACGGAGGTTCATTGTAGCCGCTGCGGTGGGCACCTCGGGCACGTTTTTAACGATGGTCCAAAGCCGACCGGCCTGCGTTATTGCATAAACGGTGTTTCGCTTGATTTTGAAGCGGCCACCGAGCCTTCAAACACTGCCGACAACGCCGATAGCTGAGCCAATTACAAACAGCGATGAGGTGAAAAACCGGTGTCTTCGTTACGGTCCATTGCGATAGTCGCCGTGGCTTTGTTTGGCAGTCTGCTCACCGTTGCGGGCTGTGCCGTTAGCCCGCTGCCGTTCACAGCGATTGCGGCGGAACCGGCGACGGAAGTAAAACTCGAAGTGGCAACGTTTGGTTCGGGTTGTTTTTGGTGCGCCGAGAAAAACTTCGATCACGTGCCAGGTGTGGTGTCGACGATCTCCGGGTACATGGGCGGGAAGACCAAAAGGCCTACTTACAAGCAGGTTTCATCAGGGAGGACGGGCCATGTTGAGGTTTTGCAGGTCAAATACGATCCGAAGCAGGTGAGCTACAAGAAACTGCTCGACTACTTCTGGAAGACGACCGATGTGGTGGATGGCGGCGGTCAATTCTGTGACCGGGGCAGTCAGTACCGCCCTGTTATTTTCACTCATACGCGGCAACAGCGTCAGTTGGCGGAAGTGGGTAAGGCAGCTCTCAAAGCTAGCGGACGTTTCTCGAAGCCGATCGCGGTCGAAATTATCGAGGCCAGTACTTTCACCGCCGCCGAGAATTATCACCAAAATTATTACAAGAAGAACCCGTGGCGCTATTCGAGCTATCGGTACGGTTGCGGCCGTGACCGGCGCATCACAGAATTATGGGGCAGGAACGCCGCCGCGCACTAATGCGCTTCGGCGCCGTTTTCAATTCAATACAGTTCGCCGTTAGATGAGTGGAGGCTATCGTTTGCGTAGTGCTCCAGGCCACATCCGCCCCATTACGTTATCCTGGCGAATGACAAGATGGAACAGCGCAGCACACACATGCAACCCGATGAGCGCAAGTAGCGCCATCGCGCCGTAGAAATGCCAGAGGAAAACCGTCGTCGACATCTTCTTGTCGGGCTCCACCAGCGCCGGCAGCTTGAACAGACCAAAGATGTCCAGGGCTGGATACATTGAAACGCCGATGTAGCCGAGGATCGGCACGATCAGAAGCAAGAGGTAGAGCCCCCAATGATTGAGCGCGCTGATGGTGCGTTGCCAGGGCTCCAGTGTTGGCTCGGGTGATGGTGCACCAGCAATGAGCCGGTAAGCCAGCCTCAACAGCACAAGGAAGAGGATCACCACACCGGTAAGTTTGTGACCAGAATAGAGCTGATTGGTTGTGGCGTCCCAGATATTGAGGTTGGTACCTCGGTAGACCATGTAAAGACCGACAGGGATCTGGATCGCTATCAGCAAGACAACCAACCAGTGGAATGAGCGGGCGGTGGATGAATAGACCTCAATTTGACCGGAGGTCGTTTCAACGACATTTGAATTTGTCCTTGGCATTATCAACCCCTGATTATTGGGTCTGAAGCCCCATGCCAAAATTTGCACGGGCTGCGGCAAGATCACAATCGAAAAGAACGTCGCCGTCGGCCAAAACATGGACATTGCTTGGTGGCCGCAGGGACTGGTCAATTTTATCGATCGGTGCCAGTTCCAAGCCCATTTGTCCGGAACCAATAATCATCGGCGCGACCAAAACGTGCAAGCGATCGACGGCCCCGGCATCAATGAATTGAGAAACTGTCTTGGCTCCGCCTTCGATCAGTAGCTTCTTGTAACCTTGCTTGAACAGTGTTGTGACGATGTCGCGCGGACAGAACCCATTCTTCTGACGTGCCAGATGAAGTTGCTGGCATGCGGCCGGGGCGGCTTTGGTGCAGTCGAATGCATTTATGGTGATGCAGGTGGCTCCGTCGTCGGTGAGTAGTTTTGCCTGATGCGGCAGCCGACCGGAGGGGTCGATCACGATGCGGGCCGGATGATCCTTGTTTGCGGGGAGGGGGATGCGGCGGACGTTTAGGCGAGGGTCGTCAGCGATGACCGTGCCGATGCCGACGACAACCGCGTCGACGGCCGCGCGCAGTCGGTGGAGATGGTCTAGCGCGGCGTCTCGATTGATCCAGCGGCTCTCACCTGTCGGTGTCGCAATCCGTCCGTCGAGGGATTGACCGAGCTGTGCGACAACGAATGGCGTGTCGCTTGAAGCTTTGAGGATGGGGGTAAGAGGATCGGGGGGTGTGGTCATCAAATAAGCAGGAGTCCGGAACGGTTATGTTGGGACCCTGTAAAGGGTGTCTGTGGCGCAGGCAAGATTTTGATCCTGCTTGTCTGGTTGCGCCGTTACTCCTGCAATATCAGTCGGCCTGAGCGGATTTCGAAGCGTGACAGACGGCTGAGGAAGGACATGCCTAACAACGTGCCATTGAGCTTGCCAGGCTCTGATACAACGCCGCGGACATTGCGAACGACGATATCGCCAATGCGAACACGGGACAACGTCACGGGGGCCACGCGGGCAATGCCGTTGGCGGTGCGGACGCGGCTGGTGTAATCGGTTGTTGCGACCGTGATGCCAGCACGGCGTGCATCGCGGTGACTCATGGCGACGAC
>DAOUZE010000378.1 GCA_030665765.1 Filomicrobium sp. | reverse complement strand
CCTCCGCCGCCAAATGGTCTCGACCTTGCGCCGATCGGCAACGGGCGCGTGGCGGCACTCGTCAATTCTCACGGGCGCATCGTCTGGTGGTGCTTTCCTCGACTCGACTCTGACCCCGTATTCTCACACTTGCTCGCAGGCGATGATGACAAGGGATTTTGCGATGTCGTGCTCGACGGGAAAACGACGGCAACGTCAGCCTACGTGCGCAACACGGCTATCATCGAGACGATACTCGAAGATGACAACGGCAATGCTGTAAAAATCACGGATTTCGCGCCGCGCTTTATGCGTTTTGAGCGTGCTTTCCATCCCGCCCAGATCCTGCGCCGGATCGAGCCGCTCCGCGGAGTGCCGCGCATCGCTATCCGGCTGAGACCGACTTTCGATTACGGAAAGCCTGCCGACTGCCAAGCCATCGGCTCCAATCACATGCGTTTTGAGGGCGGTGCGAATGTACTGCGGCTTACAACTGATGCACCGCTGTCTTATATCGCACACGAAACACCGTTTGCCTTGACGCGGCCTTTGACACTCATTCTCGGGCCTGATGAGCCGCTCCAGGCGGCGGTCGATACGGTGTCTCGCGAGTTTCTTGAACTCACGCGCGATTACTGGCGCCTTTGGGTGCGTGGACTTGGCACGCCGCTCGAATGGCAGTCCGCGATAATTCGAGCAGCGATAACCTTGAGATTGTGCCACTTCGAGGAGACGGGCGCGATCATTGCCGCGCATACGACATCGATACCTGAAGCACCCAATACGCAACGCAACTGGGATTACCGGTTCTGCTGGCTGCGAGATGCCTATTTCGTCGTTCGCGCGCTCAACCGCTTGGGCGCGACGGAGACGATGGAGTCCTATCTTAATTTCATCGCGACGATTGCCGTAGATATCGAACAGTCTTTGCGCCCGGTCTACGGCATCATTCACAACCAGCCTCTCGATGAGCGCATCGCCACCAACCTTGCCGGCTTCCAAGGCATGGGGCCCGTGCGCATCGGAAATCAGGCAGCCGAACAATTGCAGCACGACGCCTATGGCAGCGTGGTGCTCGCCATTTCTCAGATGTTCATCGACGAGCGGCTACCGCGGATGGGCAACGAATTTTTGTTTCGCCGCATGGAACCTTTGGGGCATCAGGCGAGACGCTTGTACCTTGAGCCCGACGCCGGACCTTGGGAGTACCGGGGACGTCAGCACATTCACACTCACTCGGCAACGATGTGCTGGGTCGCGTGTGACCGTCTTGCCCGCGTCGCGAGCCTGCTGGGACTTAAAGACCGTGCCGCATATTGGATGGGTCACGCCGATAAATTACGCAGCGACATCCTTAAGCGCGCATGGAGCGAGCGATGGGGAGCGCTTGCCGGCGCGCTCGATCATGACGATCTAGACGCAAGTGTGCTGCTACTACCAGACCTTGGCCTTCTGCCGGCGACAGATGAACGGTTCCGCAAAACCTGTGCGGTCATTGGCAAGGAGTTGAACCGCAATGGCTTCATGATGCGCTACACGGCGGAGGATGACTTTGGCGCACCCGAGACGTCGTTCCTGGTATGTCAGTTCTGGTATGCGGACGCGCTCGCGGCTATCGGCGAACGAGAGAAGGCGCGGGAAATCTTTACCGACATACTCTCACGGCGAAACTCCTTTGGAATCCTCAGCGAAGACATTCATCCCGAAACAGGCCAGCTATGGGGAAACATACCGCAGACCTACTGCATGGCTGGGATCATCAATACTGGAATGTTGGTATCTCGCAGCTGGGAGGACGCGTGGTCGACGCCCCAAGGCGGCACGGAATAGCCGGAAAACGGCGCCGCATGGCTCGCAACAGCAACTATAAGAACCGGTAAATGATTGATCGGTAACAGAGAGAGCGAATTCGCCCGCTCCTCAAAAAGAGCTGCTATAGTAAATACTGATAAGCGACGGGAGTATTATGGGTCGGATTGTACTGGCCTCCAACCGGGTCGTTGATCTCAGCAAGGCGGCTCAAGCTGGCGGTGTTGCAATTGCCATCGCGGACTTGCTGCGCACGCGCCCCGGCCTGTGGCTGGGGTGGAGCGGCAAGATCGTCGACAAGGGCGAGGAGGTGCATGCCGCACCCAATGTGGTCGAGGACGGCGCAACCACAATCATCACCATCCCGCTCAGCTCCCGCGAATACAAAGACTACTATCTCGGCTACGCGAACGGCGTGCTCTGGCCCGTGTTCCACTCACGCCTGGACTTGGCCCAGTTCGAGTCCGGCTATTACAACCGCTATCTCGAGGTCAACCGGCGCTTCGCGCACGCGCTAAAGCCGCTTTTGAAACCTGACGATACGATCTGGGTGCACGACTATCACATGATCCCGCTGGGAATGGAGTTGCGCAGGCTCGGTGTTCAAAATCCCATAGGATTCTTTCTGCACATCCCGGTTCCAGGCGCACAAACTTTTCTGGCGATCCCCGAGCATAAAGAGCTTGCCCGAGGCATTGCGGCCTACGATCTCGTCGGTTTGCAAACACGCGTTGACGTCACCAATCTCGACCACTTCTTCCTTGATGGCGGGTTGGGCCAGGTTATGGAGGACGGCCGGACCAGAGCCTTCGATCGAGAGCTTTTGACGGCAAGCTTCCCTGTCGGAATTGACATGGAGTCGTTCCTCGCTTCCAGACCTAAGAAGAGCCGAGATCAGCCGCTCTCGACCACACGCCTGATCGGGGTCGACCGGCTCGACTACACAAAAGGACTGCCGCAGAAGTTCCGCGCATTCGGACGCTTCCTGGAAAAGTACCCCGAATACCGCCGGAAGGTGAATCTTTCGCAGTTCGCTCCGCCGACGCGCGAAAGCGTCGTTGCCTACGCCGACATCCGAAAGGAGCTGGAAACACTATCGGGAACGATCAACGGTAAGTTTGGCGAACTGGACTGGGTGCCAATTCAGTACATTCATCGTTCGACGCCCCGCCGGATGCTTATCGACATCTTTCGCAATTCCCGCATCGGCTTCGTCACCCCGCTTCGCGACGGCATGAACCTCGTGGCAAAGGAATACGTCGCAGCTCAAGATCCCGATGATCCAGGCGTTCTCATTCTATCGCGCTTTGCCGGTGCGGCTGAGCAGCTAACCGAAGCGCTCATTGTAAATCCTTACAATATCGAAGAGATGGCGGACGCCATCAAGATAGCGCTCGATATGGGCCTGCAAGAGCGCAAGGAGCGCAACGAGGCTCTCCTTGCTGCAATTCGCACGCAAGATACGTTTGACTGGTGCCGAACCTTCCTCAACACCTTAGAGAGCGTCCACGATCGCGAAGCGCGTCCTATGGGCGGCCCCACACCCGATGCGCTGCTGGAAGCGCAACAGGCGCCGCTGCTCGTACCCGCGCGCCCGCGTGCCGGCCAGAGCTAACACAGCGCCATACCGCCGGCCGGCAGACGCATGCCCAATTGTGAATTCCCCAACGCAAGTCCATCATCAATCCGACAAACAGCGAGCCGGCTCCAGCACAAAGGGGGAGCTGCCGAAAGGCGTA
>DAOUZE010000026.1 GCA_030665765.1 Filomicrobium sp. | reverse complement strand
AACCGAGCGGCCCGCGGCATAGAGTTCGTCGCGGAACCAGCTGGTTGGTCGAGAGACGAGAGTGCTCATGATCATCTCCTAGATTGAAGTTTCTGTGCTCATGTTGGAGCTGGAGTTTTTCTCCTAGCTCCCGTTTTTATTGGCTTTAAATTTAGTAGCGTTCGACTGTCTTAGGCAGGCCTCGAGGCGCACGCCAGCAATGCACTACATGCATGATTTAGATGCAGAAAACTGCAGACTCTCACGATCAAAGCGGCCTCTTCGTGGAAAGACCCAATGTTTCAGATTTTCGATGTCGTTTCTGACCCGACGCTCACGGCAGACCGTGTGACAAGATTGCGCACCGTACTGGCTCGGCGTCGCCTTGACGGCTACATCGTGCCGCGCACCGATGAGCATCAAGGTGAGTACATACCCGCCGATGCCGAACGGCTTTGCTGGTTGACGGGTTTCTCCGGTAGTGCCGGTACGGCAATTGTCACGACCAATCAGGCGGCACTCTTCGTTGATGGTCGTTACACCGTCCAGGCTCGGGGCGAGGTTGATAGCGGTCAGATTGATGTGGTGGCGATGGCCACTCAAAAGGCTGAAGACTGGCTCGTCGAGACGCTGGCTGAGAAGTCGAAGATTGGTTTTGATCCCAAGCTCTTCACTGTTGCCCAGATCGAACGATTGCAGCACCGGCTTGGCGAGAAGCAGATCGTGCTTAAACCAGTGCGGAGCAACTTGATCGACGATCTGTGGGGCAAGGACCGGCCGCTGCCGCCTGATGGCGCCATCCTGCCTCATCCGATCCGATACGCGGGCGAACCGGCGGCTGAAAAGATCTCGGTTATCGCGGATGAGCTCAAGGCAGGCGGCGACGATGCCGTCGTGCTGACTAGCCGTGAGTCGATTGCTTGGCTGACCAATCTGCGCGGCTCAGACGTTGCTCACACTCCGGTGTTTTCCGCCTTTGTCATCGTGCATCAAAAAGCCAAGACGGAGCTCTTCGTAGATACGGCCAAGCTTACCTGCGAGGCTCGTGAGGAGATCTCAGCCAAGGTAAAGATTACCGCTTATGAAAAGTTTTGGGAGCGGCTCAAAGCCCTCAAGGAGATGGGAAAGTCCGTGCGGGTCGATCCCAATACCGCGAGTTATGAAATCGTGCGACTGCTGGGCGGCGCCAAGCGCGTTGTTCGCCATCCCGATCCCTGCGTCGAACCAAGGTCAATTAAGAACTCGGTCGAAATCTCGGGAGCCCGAGCCGCACAGGAACGCGATGGGACCGCCGTGGTGCGCTTCTTGGCTTGGCTCGACGAGAATGCGGGCGATGGCACAATCGACGAAATCACCGCTGCTACTCAACTTGAAGCCTTTCGCCAGGAAACCAATAAGTTGAAAGAAATCAGTTTCGATACCATCTCGGGTTCCGGCCCGAATGGTGCGATCGTTCACTACCGGGTCAATTCCAAGACTAACAGGATGCTGCGACCCGGCGAACTCTTTTTGATCGATTCCGGCGCCCAGTATTGCGATGGCACGACCGATATCACTCGGACCCTTGCAATCGGAAAACCCAGCGAGGAAATGCGCCGCTGTTTTACGCTGGTCCTCAAAGGGCACATCGCAATTGCGACGGCGCGCTTTCCGAAGGGCACCCGCGGCCGCGACCTCGACCCGTTCGCCCGCCGTGCGCTCTGGCAGGCCGGCTACGATTACGACCACGGTACCGGTCATGGGGTTGGCAGCTACCTATCGGTGCACGAGGGGCCGGTATCGATTTCGCGGATGGGCGCGGCTTTCTTGAGGCCGGGCATGATTATTTCAAACGAGCCCGGTTGTTACCGCGAAGGCCACTACGGCATCCGCATTGAAAACCTGGTCCTCGTCAACGAGCTTGAAACGCCCGAAGACGGTGATCGTGAGATGATGTCATTTGAAACGCTAACGCTTGCCCCGATAGCCCGCCGACTCATCAAGAAGGGTTTGTTGAGCGGTGAAGAGCGGGACTGGATCGACAGCTACCATGCGCGCGTTGCCGAAACACTCCAGCCCCTGCTGGACAAAGCCACCAAGGCTTGGCTGAAGAAGGCTTGCGCGCCGCTTTAGAAGTTGCCGGAAACCAACTCGTCCCACTCGTCTTCGGTGAGTACCGTTACACCGAGGTTGCGGGCTTTGGTGAGCTTTGATCCCGCATCGGCTCCGGCGACCACGTAGTCGGTTTTTTTTGAGACAGAGCCGGCGACCTTGGCGCCGAGACGCTCCGCTTGCGCCTTTGCTTCGCCGCGGCTTTTCTTTTTAAGCGTGCCAGTGAAAACGACGGACTTACCGGTGACAGGAGATGCCGTTGCTACAGCCTCGAGCGGCTGCGGTTCGACCTCTGCTAGCAGATCGTCAACCACCTTGACGTTATGGGGTTCTGCAAAAAACTCAACGATCGCCGCGGCCACTGTTTCACCAATTCCATCAATGTTGTTGAGATCAAGCCAGGCCTCACTGTCCGTACCTTGGCTGGCTGCGATCATGGCTGTTTTGAATGCGGTGATATCGCCATAGGAGCGGGCCAGAACCTTTGCCGTCGTCTCGCCGACGTGGCGGATGCCGAGAGCGAAGACGAAGCGGTCGAGGGAAATCCGGCGTCGTGCATCGATGGCCGCGAAGAGCTTCCTGGCCGACTGGCTGCCCCAGCCCTCGCGGTCCTTTAGTTTTTTCAAGCTGCTCTTGTCGCGAGCCTCTAAGGTGAAAATCTCGGGTGGAGATTGGATCAAGCCGTCCTCATAGAACGCCTGGATGCTCTTATCGCCCAAACCATCAATGTCGAAAGCCGTTCGCGATACGAAGTGCTTCAAGCGTTCGACACGTTGAGCGGGACAGATGAGTCCACCGGTACAGCGTCGTACCGCATCCAGCTTTTCATTCTTCTCATCTAATTCGCGCACGGCATGGCTGCCGCAGGCCGGGCAGACGTCCGGGAACTCGAACGGTTGCGCGTCTTCAGGGCGCTTTTCCAAAACCGCCGAAACGACCTGCGGGATGACGTCTCCGGCTCGCTGAACAACAACCGTATCGCCAATGCGCACGTCCTTGCGGGCAATCTCGTCTTCGTTGTGTAGCGTCGCGTTAGAGACAACAACGCCACCGACGGTTACCGGTTCCAGTTTGGCCACCGGCGTGAGTGCTCCGGTGCGCCCGACCTGGATCTCGATATCGTTGAGGACCGTCGTTGCCTGTTCGGCGGGAAACTTGTGCGCCACCGCCCATCGGGGGGCCCGCGATACGAACCCGAGCCGTTCCTGAAAGTCGAGCCGGTCGACTTTGTAGACGATGCCGTCGATGTCGTAGCCGAGGGACGCGCGTTTCAACTCCAGGTCCCGGTAGTAGGAGATCAACTCCTCGGCGTTCTGGCACAGTATCAACTCGGGGTTGGTGGGCAGTCCCCATTGCTTGAAGGCGTCAACGACGGATGATTGGGTGTTGCCCGGCAACGGTTGCGCCTCTCCCCATCCATAGGCAAAGAAGTGCAACGGACGTTGCGCCGTGACGGTCGGGTCGAGTTGGCGCAAGGATCCGGCAGCAGCGTTGCGTGGATTGGCGAAGGTTTTCGACCCGGCCGCTTGTTGATCAGCATTGAGCTTCTGGAAATCGGCGTGCGACATGAAGATTTCGCCGCGGATGTCGATCGACCCCGGGAGATCATTGCCGGCAAGGTGTTCGGGAATCGTCTGCATGGTTTTGACGTTGGCGGTGACGTTTTCACCTTCCGCGCCATCACCCCGGGTTGCGGCTTCGATAAGCCGTCCGCTCTCATAGCGCAGCGAAATGGATAGGCCGTCGATTTTGGGTTCGGCGGTGAAGTTCAGCGGTTCGTCTTCGGCGAGGCCGAGGAAGCGCCGGACGCGGGCGACGAAATCGACGACGTCTTCGTCGCTGAAAGCATTGCCAAGGGATAGCATCGGTACGCGATGGCGAACTTTCCCGAAGCCTTCGATTGGAGTTGCGCCGACCTTCAGCGATGGGCTGTCGGAGCGTCGCAGCTGCGGGAACATTGCTTCGATCTGCTCGTTGCGGCGGCGCAGGACATCGTATTCGGAATCTGCGATTTCCGGAGCATCGGAGCGGTAATAGAGAGCGTCGTGGCGGGTGATTTCGGTTGCAAGCCACTCAAGCTCTGCTCGGGCTTGCTGTTCATTGAGTTTCTCAACAGCGATATCGGCCGTTGCCGGTCTTGCCTTGCCCATTCGCGCCCTTTCAAGGGGAAACGCTTCCTATCGACGCTAACTTCGCCCTTTGTCGCGCCATCGGCAAGACTGAGCTTTAGCTATGGCGGAGTGTGGGATTTAGCCGCGGGGTGATTGTCCGCGTGGCCTAGTCAGCATGGGTGAACCTGCCGACTGAGAACAGGACCGTATAATGGGGTATTCCGAGATGGTCTAGCCGGGACCGCCAAGTGAGAACTTCGGCACGTTTTTCCAGACCTTTGAAATCCAGGAGCCGTTGTCTTCTTGCGGTGTCAGCCCGCTGGAAGCCAAGAGCGCGTAGGCATCTTTATACCAGCGTGACTGCGGGAAGTTATGACCGAGCACGGCCGCGGCTGTCTGCGCCTCATTAACGATGCCAAGGGCCAGGTAGGATTCCGTGAGACGCATCAACGCCTCTTCCACATGCGCTGTGGTCTGGTATTGCGTCGCCACTGTCTTGAAGCGGTTGATCGCGGCAACGTAGTTGCCACGCTTCAGATAATAGCGACCGACCTGCATCTCGGAGGCTGCGAGGGTGTCCTCGGCGACGCGAATCCGGTTTGCAGCGGACTTCGCGTATTCGCTATCCGGATAACGAGTTTTCAGGACCTTCAACTCTTTCAATGCTTTTCTAGTTGTCGACTGATCGCGGTTGGGCTGGTTCATCTCGTCGAAGTAGGCTGACGCAATGATGTGGTGAGCCAATGCGGCTTCCTTGGTGCCGGGGTGCATTGTCGTGTAGCGTCGTGCCGAGGCAATGGCTTCAGGATACTTGCCTGCCTTGTAATAGGCATAGGCCGCCATGACGATGGCACGCCGGGCTTCGGGCGCGTAGGGGTGATCGCGGTCAAGATCCTCGAATTTCGCCGCCGAGCGATTGAACTTCCCTCGTGAGAGTAACGAATCGGCGTCACTGAACATCTTTGCCGGTGGGTCCGGGTTCAGCGCTTTCGAGAGATCATTTGAGGAGGCGCAGCCAGCAACGGCGAGAAGACCGCAACTCACGAGGAGCCATAGACAGCTGAAATTGGCTCGCTCACCGCGGGTTCCGGTGCCGCTTCCGTTATTGATGCTCCGATGATGGTTCACGAATTGCCAGCCTTCGTCCTGCGATGCGCTTAAGACAGTTGATACTCTTACAACTGATACGCTGCGTTCCGGTGGGCAGTTTCACCGTCGCAGCAACCGAGATCGTGTCGTCACCGAGGATCAGTGATCGCCACGAATCAAGTTGCCGACAACGGTACCTGATTTCAAACAACGGCCGCCGATTCGGTACGAATGATCCCCATCTGAGTAGTGATACCGGTCTCTAAAAGCTCCTGGTGAATAACATTCCAGGAGACTTGTGTGACGGCCGGTGTCAGTGCGTACCGGCGTAAGCGGCTGGATAGGCGAAGCTGACCGGGTTCGTCTCGCGGACTTTTGGTGCCTGTACGACCGACCATGCGGTTTCATCGGCGAGCAAGGCCTTGACGACCAGCGAGTTGAGGCGGTGGCCACCACGAACTGATCGGAATGCTCCCAGAAGCGGAAGACCGGCCAGAGCGAGATCACCAACGGCGTCCAGCATTTTGTGTCGTACGAACTCTTCCGGGTAGCGTAGCCCCTCGCTGTTCATGATGCGGTCGTCGCCGATCGCAACGGTATTGTTCAGGTTGGCGCCAAGTGCCAGGCCATTCTTCCACAGATGCTCAACATCGCGCATGAAGCCAAAGGTGCGTGCGCGGCTCAGCTCATGACGGAAAATACCTGGAGCCATTTCGTAGGCAAGACGCTGGCGTCCGATTATCGGGGAGTCGAAGTCGATCTCGATGTCTAGGTGGAAACCCGAGTGTGGGCAGATCTCACCGTAGCAGTCGCCGTCTTCAACACGGATCGGTTTCAGGACCTTCAGGAACTTGCGGGGCTCGGAGAGTTCCATCAAACCGGCGTCGTCGATGGCTTCGACAAACATAGTCGAGCTGCCGTCCATGATTGGAACTTCTTGACTATCGATTTCTATGTAGCAGTTGTCGACCGACAGCCCGCGCAATGCTGCGAGCAAGTGCTCGACAGTGCTGACAGTGTTGCCTGCGTCATCGCCAATCACGGTACACAATGTCAGGTTTTTGACGTTGTCTACTCGCGCTTCAATGTCGGAGATAACCCGGCCACGGTTGGTAACCAGAAAACGAAGTCCAGCATCGGCCTCAGCCGGATGCAAGATCACCGATGCTGGAGCTCCGCTGTGCACCCCCGTGCCAGTCAGCTCGATCTCACGCGCAACAGTAGTCTGGCGCGAGCCGATAAAACGATTCGACATGAATGTCGTCCCTCGATGCCTGCCCAGGCAACGGCCGTTTTTTTACGTGTAACGACCTGCCACCCCCAAAGTAATAGAAACTTTATCTCGTCCCATTTCTGGACCTCAGCGATACCCCACTATAGCTGAAGACGTAGACTCAGTTTCTCCCGTTAACTACATCGACGATACCCTTGCGCCACAGGCTGTACAAATCACGCTTTCTTACACTCTGTTATTTTTTTGCCGCGAGATAATGGTTGCCATAAGCGTCTTTGGAACCGTTCACCGGCGTTGTTTTTCTCGCCCATAAAAGTCATTTTTTTCAATGGGTTGACTCTTATTATCAGGAGATTTGTGTGCAGATTGTCCACTGTTAAGGTGATGGCTGTCGGGAGCCCGTCCCTCCGCTGTATTACGGAGTGTTACATCTTCAGAGTTGCCCGTGTCCGGCTCATGGAGCGAATCACTTTGTCGCCGTCCGAGGCCTGCCAGGCGTTCGAAAAGGCCCGGTCTGCGCCGCGGCTCCTGCAATTCTGACTTTTCTGTGAAGGGATCTGGCGCAGATTGTTTTGCGTAGTAATCCTTCTGCCCGACCGCTGGGAAATCTTCAACGCCCGGCATTTGTGTGCGGCGTTGGATTTGTTCGGTTTGTCGAGGCTCAAAACGGTAGGGGCTGGCCGAATGGCTTTGGGCCAATGCATGATGGCTCGGCGCAGCAGTACTGTGAGCCGATGGGGTCTCGAGCGCATTGGTGCCAGCTTCGATCGTGACTCCCTCTGGTGATCGCCACAATGCCGAATTGTTTTCGGGAACGGCCCTGGTCTGGGCTGGTGGACTGTACTCGCTCGGACTAGCGGTTGCTGTTTCGCGGGTTCCGTGGGGCTGTCCAGGTCCGGCCGGCGCTTGCGGTACGGCAGGTGGTGTTCCCGCTGAGGCGCGTGCCGTGGGTGTGGGCAGGGGCGGAAACGGATTCGGAACATTGCCGGAATGCGTCTCTTGGCCTGCGCTCTTGGGGATAGGCGGCGGGGTTGGATGCCGCGCAGGGAGTCCGCCGTGCTGCGGTGCTTCATGGTCGCGACCGGATTTGATTGCGAAGTTCAAGCTGCCACCGGAGGCTGCCGCTCCGGGAATATTGGCATTGGCCATCCCGGACGCCACGATCGAAACGCGAACCCTGTTCTCCAGTTTATCATCGAATGTTGCGCCGACGATGATGTTGGCGTCCGGATCGACCTCCTTGCGCACGCGTGAAGCCGCTTCGTCGACTTCATAGAGCGTAAGATTTAGACCGCCGCTAATCGAGAGAAGCAAGCCGCGAGCACCCTGTAAGGAAACGTCGTCGAGCAGCGGATTGGCGATGGCCTCTTCGGCAGCCAGGATCGCGCGGCGGTCACCAGCGCCTTCCCCAGTTCCCATCATGGCTGTACCCATGTTGCTCATGATGGCGCGAACGTCGGCAAAATCGAGATTGATAAGGCCTTCCTTGACGATCAGGTCAACAATGCAAGCAACGCCTGCATAGAGCACCTGGTCGGCAAGCAAGAAGGCTTCCGCGAAGGTTGTTTTGTCGTTCGCCACGCGGAACAGGTTTTGGTTTGGAATTGCGATGAGCGTATCGACATTGTCACGCAGTTCCTTGATTCCGGCTTCCGCCATGCGCATGCGACGGCTGCCTTCGAATTGGAAGGGCTTGGTCACCACGCCGACAGTTAGGATGCCCATTTCACGCGAAGCCCGGGCAATGACCGAAACGGCACCCGTGCCGGTCCCGCCGCCCATCCCGGCGGCGAGAAAAACCATGTGGGATCCAGATATCTGCGATTTGATCTCGTCGATGGCTTCTTCGGCGGCGGCTGCCCCGATGTCAGGATTGGCTCCAGCGCCGAGGCCTTCGGTCAGATTGATGCCGAGTTGAATACGGTGTTCCGCTCCAGAAGCTTCTAGCGCTTGCGCGTCGGTGTTGGCAGCGACGAATTCGACACCGGTTAATCCGGCGGCGATCATATTGTTGATCGCGTTACAGCCAGCTCCGCCGACACCGATGACGGTCAGCCGTGGCCTCAAATCGGTGAGCTGTGGAAGCTCCAGCTTGATGTTCATTGCGTCCCCGCATCGCTGACCGGCGGCGGCCGGCTATTCGCACAACTGGACCTGCCACGGGCCATCGTGGTTCCGCTTCAACCAGGTGCACCACAGGCAGTAAAGGACGCATTACAAACCCGTCATCAGCCACTGACCAACCCGTCCCAAGTATCCCTGGGGTGGTAAGTCGTTGCTTTCTATCCGCATTGATGAGCTAGCGGGAGAAAGCCCTGTGGCCACCATACCGACGACCGTCGAAAACGCTGGGCCGGAGAGTGATTGCGGCAGATCGAATGTCGCAGCCGGTCTGGCGATTCGCACCGAGCGCGCGAGCCGGTTGGCCATAAACTCCGCCATCCCAACAAGTTCCGCTCCACCTCCGGTCAGTATGATCTTGTCTCCGACAAACTCACTTACCCCGCTGCGATCGAGCCTCTCGAGGATCAGCGATGCAATCATCGCCGCGCGGTGAGAGATGATCTCAGCGAGGTCAGACTTGTTCGACTGGTGCAGACCAGCATCCTCATTCCCCGCCAGCGAGTATGAAAACGTCTCATGAGAATCAGACTGCGCTGGTACGAGTGTGCCATAAAGAGCTTTGATTCGCTCGGCTTCTGCAAATGGCGTCTGCAGACCACGTGCGATATCGTACGTAATGTGGTCGGCTCCAACAGGAATTACGTCGGCATGGACGAGGCGTCCGTCCGAGAACATGGCGATTTTTACGGTACCGCCGCCTATATCGATCGCGGTGACGCCGAGGCGGCGTTCCTCTTCGTTGGTGGCGCCCATGGCGCTCGCGTAGGGAGCTACAACTAGGCCGCCGAGCCGCAGGAAGCACTTCTCAGCGAGAATTGCGAGATTTTGCAGCGGTGCATCGTCGGCGGTTATGGCGTGCAGATCGGCGGTGAGACGACGGGCGGCCATGCCGCGAGGATAATGCGAGCCAGGCTGTCCATCGAGCCGGTAGCTCAACTCGTTCATGTGGACCAGTCGGCGACCGTCCCGGGTGGCGTAGGAGCGCCCACCTCTCAGGCAGCGGGCGATATCTTGTTGCGATACGACGCCGGTGGCGATTTCCGCATTGGCAGCAAAAATCTGCGAACGCTGTCGGCCGCAGGAAAAAGCGATTTTGACCGACCCGAGAGTCGCGCCGCTCATGCGCTCGGCCTGACTGACACAGGATTTGACTGCGTTTGCGGCCTCCTCGAAGTCGGTAACGACGCCGGCCTTGATGCCGCGTGAACGCATGCATGAGACGCCAACGATGCTGCCGCCAAGCGCAGTTGGATTGCTCGACTTGTCCGGTTGGACAATGAGGCAGGCGTTCTTCGATGAGCCGATGTCGAGGAACCCGACGAGCTCGCCCGACTTTCGCTGCTGATTTTCGTTACCAAGCACGGGTCACCATCCAACGCAAAAAAAGTTACCGGGGGAGCTATGCTTCACCCTGATTGATCCAACAAATCGGCGATACTTCTTACCCCTGAACTCGTCCGGCTGATCGCTTGGGTGGGCCGAACAACGATGCGCCCTTTCGCCCTCAAATCGATGATGGTGTCGCCGTTGGCCAGGTATCTATCAAAGCCAGGCCAGCTTTCCAGTTGTGCGAGGGCGGTAGACACACCGCTCTCGGGAAGGTGAATGAGCACTCCATTGGCCAGCATTATGCTCCAGCGCCGCTTTCCAAATCGTTCGGCACCCACGATTTTTTCTTTGATTGCGGGATGTCCGTTGAGATCGGTCCAAAAGGCTGCGGCGTGCGTCGCCGCGCCAGCTCTGGAGAAGCGTGGCAATTCGGAGGGAATGGCGTTCTCCTCGATGCGGGATAAAACCCGGCCCTCTTTGTCGATCAGAGATACCGTTTTGCCCATCCGCCAGACTGCAAAGGCACCGCGTTCGCGTACGGTGATTTCGAGCTGATTTGGATAAACGCGTCGAAAATCAACGGAAGCGACCCACGACAAGTCCTCGATCCTTGCGCGCGCCGTATCTGCATCAAAGCTGAAGATCGAGCGGGCTTGTTCGAGCTCCAAGGCGTCGAGTATATCGCTTGCGCTTGTGATTCTGTGGCCCTTGACCGAGACCTGGTCTAGGCCAAAGCCTACGAACGAGATAGCGGAATCGATCTCGGGCACGGCGTTTGTAAGCTGGCGAATGCGGGTCGTGTCGCTGGTAAAAACGCCAATGGTGAGTGCAACCAGCAAAACCGCCGCAACAAGCCTGAATGCAATCCGGCGACGCGCTAACTTGGGGGGGGGAGGTGGGGTTCGTTCTGGATTCGGTTTTTGGGCAGTGTCAGACGCAACGGATCGAGACGCTCGCGCCGCTTGCGCACGCCCGGGGAATTCCAAACTTGATACTACCTCTTGCAACTCGCGTCCTCGACGATCCAGCGAACAAGTTCGCCGAATGTCCAGCCTGCTTGGGCTGCCAACTCTGGTACCAGAGAGGTCGCCGTCATGCCCGGCTGGGTGTTTACCTCGAGGCACACCAATTCGCCAGTGCCGCCCGGGGTATCGTCGAAACGGAAGTCCGCCCGGCTTACACCCCGGCAGCCCAACGCGTGGTGCGCCGCCAAGGTGTATTTCCGGATGAATTGCTTAACATCCGGTGAAAGAATGGCCGGAATCTGATGCCGCGAGCCTCCTGGAGCGTATTTTGCTTCATAATCATAAAAGGCGAGGCCTTCGGCTGGCAGGATCTCGGTTATCTCCGTCACAAAGTCGCCGATCACGGCACAGGTGAGTTCGCGACCGGCGATGTAGCGCTCGGCCATGACGATGTCTTCGAGCGCGCCATCTTGGGCCACCGCCGACGGCGGCGGGTCGCCCGCGCGGACGATTGTGACGCCGACGCTGGAGCCTTCGGCCAGCGGTTTGACAACATAGGGCGGGCTCATGACGTGCGAGCTGCCAGCCTGATTGCGCGTGACTAGTTGTGCGTCAGCAACTGGAATCTCGAACCGACGCAGAACGTCTTTGGCGCGTTCCTTGTGCATCGCCAGTGCAGAGGCAAGGACGCCGGAGTGCGTGTAAGGGATCTGAAGGCATTCGAGTATACCCTGGATGCATCCATCTTCGCCAAACTCGCCATGAAGCGCGTTGAAGCAGGCATCGGGACCCAAATCGGAAAGCCGCGTCGCGATATCGCGCCCGACATCTACCTTCGTTACGCGATAACCTTCTGACTCAAGGGCTTCTGAAACCGCTTCGCCTGAGCGCAGAGATATTTCGCGTTCGGCCGACCACCCGCCGAGAAGGACAGAGATGTCGGATTTGCTTTTTCGAGGGGGCACGCCGATCATGCTGGAATCCGATCAGTGATCCGTATCGGCGGGTAAGGCGAGTGCCGCGCCAATCGGTTGTCCTTCCGGAGGATCCCCGAGCCGGATGATCTCCCAGTTGAGTTCAACGCCTGAATGCTGTTTGACGCGGGCGCGCACGGTCTCGCCCAAACGTTCCAAATCCTCACCGGTAGCGCCAGCGTCATTGATGAGGAAATTGCAGTGCATCTCCGAGACCATCGCCCCGCCAACGCGAAGGCCACGGCAGCCCGCGGCATCGACGAGCTTCCATGCGCTCATATCCGGCGGGTTCTTGAACGTCGAACCGCCGGTGCGCTCGCGGATGGGCTGATTTTGTTCGCGATAATCGGCAACCTCTTCCATCTGCTTTTGAATCTCAACGGGATCACCCGGCGATCCCGCGAAGGTGGCAGAAGTGAAAATGAAGTCCCTGGGAACGCTACAGTGGCGGTAGGAAAAGCCCATGTCAGCTAAAGACAACTCGTGTATTTCGCCATGCCGGTCAACGGCACGGGTGCATTCCAGAACGTCCTTTGTTTCGCCCGAGTGGGCGCCGGCATTCATTCGCAGCGCACCGCCGACCGATCCTGGGATGCCGCGGTAAAAATGCAGACTTGCGATGCCGGCCTCAGCCGCCGCCCTTGCCACTTTGACATCGGGGACCGCGGTGCCGACCCGAAGCCTGAGGCCTTCAAGAACTTCGATTTGTCCAAAGCCACGCCCCAATCGGATCACGACACCCGGCACACCGCCATCGCGTACGAGGAGGTTTGAACCCAGGCCAAGAGCGAATACCGGCCAATCCGCGGGAATGGTCTTCAGGAAGTAAGCCAAGTCGGCTTCGTCGGCCGGTGTGAACAAAACCTGTGCAGGTCCACCGACGCGGAACCAGGTGATCTCGGACAACAGCGCATTGGTTTTAATCCGGCCGCGCAGTTCCGGTAGCAGCTTCGATAGGTCTTCGGTCAGATCAACGAAACTCACAGGGCCTACTCCCCGGCCATGCGCGGCTCTTCGCCAAGCCATATGGAAAGCGAATTGGCCCATTCCGTCGAGGTTCCCGCGCCCAGGCAAATGACTAGGTCCCCGGGGCGCCCATAGCGGTGGATGAGGGTTGTCAGCTCGCGTGGATCGTCGATCGCCAGAACCGACCCATGGCCGGCTGCCCGAATTCCTTCGGCAAGGGAGTGTTGATCGATGCCTACAATCGGAGTTTCACCGGCTGAATAAACCGGGGCGACGATGACGCTGTCGGCGCTGCCGAAGCAGTTGCAGAATTCCTTGTAGAGATTGCGGATACGGCTGTAGCGATGCGGTTCGAAGACAGCGACGACGCGTCCCTTGGCTCCGGCCTGCGCAGCTTCTAGAACGGCTGCGATTTCCACAGGGTGGTGACCATAGTCATCGTAGATCGCAACGCCATTCCACTGGCTAGTCAGCTGAAAACGACGTTTCACGCCGGAGAAGCTGGCTAGCGCTGTTCGTATGGCATCATCATCGACACCGGCGGCTAGAGCGACACCTATCGCGGCAAGGGAGTTGAGTGCATTGTGGCGGCCGGGTGCGGCGAGTTTGAGTTGCTCGAGCCGGCGTGGACTACCTTCGGTCACGCGGTTGCTCAATTCGACATCCATCAGCATCTCGTGGCCATCTGCCTTGAGCGAAACAAGCCGGATGTCGGCGTCTTGCGCCTCGCCGTAGGTGAACATCGGCCGTCCTTCAAGCCGCAGATTCAGACGGGTGATCATATCGGCCACCACTGGATGGTCGATGCAGGCGATCAGCAGACCGTAGAACGGGATGTTCCTCATGAAGGATTCATAGGCCGCATTCATTGTCTCGACGTTGCCGAAGTAATCCAAGTGTTCGGGATCGGCATTCGTTACGACACCGATCTGGGTCGGCAACCGTACGAACGTGCCATCGGATTCATCGGCCTCGACGACCATCCACGGACCCTGCCCAAGGCGAGCGTTCGTGCCCCAATCCTGGATGATGCCGCCGGCGATAACTGTCGGGTCGACGTCCGCTGACGTCAGGATGTGGGCAATGAGCGATGTGGTTGAGGTTTTTCCGTGTGTACCTGTGATCGAAATGGTCGAATAGAGGCGCATCAGCTCGGCCAACATTTCCGCGCGGCGAATAATTGGCAGTCCACGCTTGCGCGCGGCCTCGAGTTCCGGGTTACCGTCCTTGACTGCGCTTGAGATGACGACCTGCTTGGCGCCAACCAGATTAATGGCGTCATGGCCAATGAATACCCGAACGCCCTTGTTCCGCAACCGTTTAACGTTGGCGCTGTCCTTTTGGTCACTGCCCTGGACCGAATAGCCCTTATCGATCAGGATTTCGGCAATGGCGCTCATGCCAATCCCGCCTATGCCGATGATGTGAAAGGTGCCGATATCGTTGGGCATTTCCATGGTCTTGCTTCCCTCGAAAAACGGTTGCGCCGCCGAAGCGCCTATGAACTGGCAACTCTGGTGCCAAAATAGGGCAGCACCACTAACCCCCGTTGGAGTTCCCCACTGAGCTGCCCCCTTAACCGACTAGTTCCCCGACAAGATCCGCTAGTCTTGTTACGGCGTCGGGCTTGCCCTGAGCCTTTGCCGCTCTAGCGGCATCCAACAACAACGATGGCGTGCCGATAAGATGCTGCAGCTCTCTGGCGAGGCGCTCAGGCGTGAGCTCTGCTTGTTCGATACACCAGGCGCCGCCTGATTCGGCAAGCTGGGCGGCATTTTGCAGTTGGTCGTTATCCAGTGCATGCGGCAGCGGCACCAGGATTGACGGACGCCCCAACACCGTCAACTCGGCAATTGTCGAGGCGCCCGCACGGGCGACAATGAGTTGCGAATTTGCCATGATTTCTGGCAAATTTGTAAAAAACGGTGCGACTTCGGCCTGAATTCCACACACGTCGTAAGCGTTCCGCACCCGTTCCAGGTCTTCTTCCCGGGCTTGCTGAACGACCTTCAAACGCTGTTTGAGGTCCAGTGGTAGCTTCTGTAGCGACGGTGGCAAGGTATCAGAGAAGAGCCTCGCACCTTGAGATCCACCGAATACAAGCAGCTGTACAGTCTTGGTCGCATCTGGCGTCCGGTAGGAGCGCGCCGCGCAATCAATGACGACTTTGCGCACCGGATTGCCGGTAAACCGCGCCTTTTTCGTCAAAGCGCCGTCCAGGAATTTGACCCTTTCAAAAGATGTTGCAACGGCGTCCACGCGCGCCGCCAACAGCCGGTTGGCGCGACCAAGTACTGCGTTTTGCTCGTGTAAAACAGCCTTGATCCGTCGGAGTTTCGCCGCGATCAGTGGCGGGAATGTCGGATAACCCCCAAAGCCGATAACCACCGACGGCCGGATTTCGCCAAGAAGTTTCACCGCCTTGCTGGTTCCTCTGCACAGCGTCCAAAGGGTCCGCGCGATGGCTACCGGTGATTTGCTGGTTAGTGTCGCGGAAGGAATTTTGTGGATTTCTCGTGCCGGAAAACCGGTGCCGTAGCGGTCGCCGCGCATATCGGTGGCAAGGTCGACGACGTAATTACGACGACCCAACTCCTCAGCGAGCGCATAGGCGGGAAACAGGTGTCCGCCTGTCCCCCCCGCCGCCAGGAGCACGCGAGGCGTATTGTCATTTTGCATCAGTTCTGCCCGTGCCTGCGGATAGCGGCTGCCTCGCCCACGTTTGATCAGGCTGCGGAAGCTCCGCCGTCTCATAGCTCGCCGGATCGGCCCGGCGGCGTGTTAGGGCTAACAGCATGCCGAGTGCGACGGAAATCGCAAGTATTGAAGATCCGCCGGTCGAAATGAACGGCAGCGTCATCCCGGTTGCCGGGAGCAGGCCGACGTTGACGCCCATGTTGATGAGCGCCTGCAGACCGAACATTATCGCCAGTCCCTGGATCGCGATGCGATTGGCCGGACGTGGTTCACGGGTTGCGGAGATAAGTGCTTTTAAGACGATAAAGGCGAACAACGCCGCTAGCCCCAAGCAGGCGATCGCGCCATATTCCTCGGCAATGACCGAGAAGATGAAATCCGTGTGGGCGTCGGGAAAGTGAGTTTTGATCGTTCCTTCTCCCGGCCCGCGTCCCAAAAAGCCGCCTTGTGTGAAGGATTCAGTGGCCCTTGATATCTGTGAGTTGGCTTCGTGGGAGGCGTGGAGAAAGCGGTCGATCCGATCCTGCACGTGCGGGAACACGAGATAGGCGATGAAGATCCCGATGATACCGAGGCCAACCAGAATTGTAGCACCGGCCATCGGCAATCCGGCGAGCAGATACATGATGCCCCACAGGACAGCCACCAGCGCTGTCTGACCAACATCAGGCTGCAGCACGAGCAATGTGCAGGCAAACGCACAAAGCAGGGTGGCAAACAGCAATGCCGGCATGTCCGGGCGGCGCCTCGCCTCGGCGAAAAGCCACGCCACGATCACAATGAATCCGGGCTTTGCGAACTCCGATGGTTGCAGCGAAAAACCACCAACGAGGAGCCAGCGGCGCGCACCATTGATCACTTGGCTGTCGAAGTGAACCCAGATGAGTGCGACCAAAGAGGCTGCAAAAAGCAGCACGGCAGTCCGGCGTGCCCATGACGGTGTCAAGAACGACAGGAAAATCATTACGCAAAAGCCGGCCGCCGTGAATATCACATGCCGTTCGAAGAAGAAGAACGTCGGCAATCCCTTTTTGAGGGCGACGGAGGGACTGGCAGCAAGCGATAGGATTAGCCCGGAAAACATTAAGACGATAATGGCAACGATCAAGACATGGTCGACAGTGAACCACCATTCTGAAAGCCGGCTGCGGTCGGCGCGCGAAACCCTCATCGATCAGCCCCCGCCATTACAGTGGATATTCCTTGTAGGGCCATCACAAGGTTACGGAAGGCGTCGCCGCGGATCTCAAAGTTGTGGTACTGATCGAATGACGCGCATGCTGGTGAAAACAGCACAACGGGCTCAGCAACCGAGGATGCGGCGGCATTGGCGGCTGCAGATGCGACGGCTTGCTGCAGAGTTGCGGACTGCTCGCAGGGCACATGAGGGGCAAGTGTCGCTGTGAATTGTTCGGCGGCTTCACCGATCAGATATGCCTTCTCGATCCGGGGGAACATGGCCGCGAGCGACCCAATTCCGCCCTCCTTGGCTTGCCCTCCGGCGATCCAATGGATACCGCCGGGAAATGAGGCCAAGGCCTTCTCGGCGGCCTCGGCATTGGTGGCTTTGGAGTCGTTTATGAACAGAACCCGGCCGGCTCGTCCGATTTCTTCCATGCGGTGAGGTAGGCCAGGGAAGCTCGCCAAACCCGCAGCGAGCCGCTTGACATCCCACAGGAGAGCCCGCTCGTTTTTGGTTGCGGTTAGCGATGCCCCACCTCGATCTGCGAGGGTCTGCAAGGCTCTTACCGCGGCAAGTGCCGCAAGGGCGTTCTGCACGTTGTGTTGTCCGCGTAGCGAACCGATCTCGGCCAGGTTGGCGATTTCTTCACTGGTTGCGTACGAGCCGTCCGTTTCATGGACGAAGAGGCTTGGGCCGATGGCATAGAGCCGTGGAATAAGGCCAGCGCTCTCGCCGATCGTAAAGGCGTAAAGGCGGTGGCTGTCCGAGATCCGTTCGGCTGCCGCGCGTGTCAGTTTGTCGTCAAGACCGACCGCGGCGGCGTTGGCGTCCCTCAACAAGCGTTCCTTGACCTCAGAGTAATGCGCCAATGTGCCGTGCCGGTCGAGATGATCGGGCGTGATGTTGAGGAGAACACCGACCGTCGGTCGCAGCGTCGGGGTCAGGTCGATCTGGTAGGAGCTCATTTCGACGACGTGGATGCGTTCTGGTGCGGGAGGGTCCAAAGTCAGCATCGCTCGGCCGATGTTGCCACCCATCTCGACGCAGAATCCTAACTGGTGCAGGAGGTGTGCGGTGAGCGCCGTCGTCGTGGATTTTCCGTTCGTCCCTGTGATCGCGATGAAGGGGGCATTCGGACAGACAGCCTCTCTTTGGCGCGCGAAGATTTCGATGTCGCCAATGACTTCAACACCGCATTGGTGGGCTTTATGGACCGTCCAATGTGGTTCGGGATGGGTTAGCGGCGCACCAGGGGTCAGAACAAGTGACGAGAATTGCGACCACTCCATCTGCTGGAGATCGGCTGTCGCAAGACCCTCGGAGACAGCGCGTCGGCGGCCGGCTTCCCTGTCATCCCAGCACACAACCTCGGCGCCCCCGGCAACGAGCGCATGGGCAGCAGCGATCCCCGAGCCGCCAAGCCCGAACACCGCCACCTGTTTGCCTGCAAAGGTCGTAGCGCGAATCATAGGAGACAGTTTACCGCAATTCACGTCAGCCCGAGGGCGTTCACTTCAACGGTCTGCTATCTCAGCTTGAGTGTCGCCAACCCGATCAGGGCAAGCACAACGGAGATAATCCAGAACCGAACGACCACAGTCGATTCCTGCCAGCCCTTCTGTTCGAAGTGATGGTGCAGCGGTGCCATGCGAAACACGCGCTTGCCGGTTAGTTTGAATGACGTGACTTGGATAATGACGGAGAGCGTCTCCAGCACGAATAAGCCGCCGACGATGGCTAGAACGATCTCATGCTTGGTGGCCACGGCTATCGAGCCCAGTGCGCCCCCGAGTGCGAGAGATCCGGTGTCGCCCATGAAGATCATGGCCGGAGGAGCGTTGAACCACAAGAACCCGAGCCCTGCACCAATCAGTGCTCCGCAGACAATGGCTAGTTCGCCGGTTCCCTCGATGAAATGAATCTGCAGGTAGCTTGCGAATTTGAAGTTGCCCGAAAGATAGGCAATCAGTCCGAAGGTGGCGGCGGCGATCATCACCGGCACAATAGCCAGTCCGTCGAGCCCGTCCGTCAGGTTGACCGCGTTACCCGCCCCAGCGATGACCAGGACGCCGAGAAGGATGAAAAACGGGCCGAGATCAATTAGCAAATTTTTGAAGAACGGGATGGTAAGCGAGGTGGCAAACTCTGGCTTGGCCAGCTGCATGAAGCCGTAAGTTGCGAGCCCGGCGACGGCCAACTCGACGAGGAGACGAATGCGACCGGAAAAGCCGGATGCAGTCTGTTTGGTCACTTTCAAGTAGTCGTCGTAAAAGCCGATCAGGCCGAAGGTCAGGGTAATGGCAAGGACAATCCAGACGTACATATTGTGCAGATTAGCCCACAGCAGCGTCGAGACCAGCACACTGGAGAGGATCATTAAGCCACCCATCGTCGGTGTGCCGCGTTTGGCCAAGTGGCTCTGCGGGCCATCCGAGCGGATCGGCTGTCCTTTGCCCTGACGCACACGCAGGAGGTCGATTATCCCGGGGCCGAACAGCAAAACGAAGATTAGCGCGGTAAAAATGGCGCCGCCGGTGCGGAATGTGATGTAGCGGAAGACGTTGAGTGGGCCGAGCTGATCGGAGAAGTTCACCAGTTCATAGAGCATCTCGGTCCCTTAATCTGTCGCGCTATTCGCCGTTGTTGTTCTTGTTTTCCGGTCCATCGACCGGGCCACTGGTTATCGCTCTGCCCGCCATACGGCAAGTTGGAAGGCTGTCGCCAGTCATCATTGGCCCGCATAGCAGCGCCGTATCGCCGCGGCGAGTTGCCAAGTTTTGGCGCCATTGGAACCCTTGATCATGATCACGTCGCCGGGCCGGATCGTCGCCAAGAGCTTGTTTTCAATGGCTGTCGGGCTGTCGCCCCAACTGCCGCGCATGTGTTCTGGAATGACTTCGTATAGGGCCTCGGTCAATGGTCCGGCGGCATAGACCAGATCGACACCGGCTTCTGTTAGCGGTGCAGCGAGTTCGGCATGTAGTTGTTTTGCTTGCGGACCAAGCTCCATCATGTCGCCGATAACGGCAATTCGCCGCGGAAACCGGTCGCGGGCGACGTTGCCGAGCACAGCAATCGCGGCCCGCATTGATACGGGGTTTGCGTTGTAGCTTTCATCAATCAGTAGGGCCCTTCCATCTTGGCAGAGCAGGTCCACCCGCACCCCCCGCCCTTGCGGAGCCTCGAGCTGAGCGAGAGCCGGGAGCGCCGCGCGGGCATCAAGGCCGGCAACGTTGAGCGTGGCGACCACCGCCAGTGAGTTCATAACGATGTGGTGGCCGGGTATCGACAGAGCATAATGCAGCTTGAAGGGGGTATTCGGTATCGCGGCTGCAACGATTGTTTGACCGCGAACTTCGCAGGTGTAAGTCAAAAAGACCTGCGGGCGGGCCTGATCGGAGAGCTGATCATGGGTTCTATCGGACCCGCCGCTAAAATCGCAAATCGTTGCATCATGGGCCTGCGCGCGAGCTTTAAGGAACGCGAAGTGCTCATTGTCCCTGTTCAGGACCGCGATGCCTTGCGGCCGAAGTCCGGCGAATATTTCCGATTTGGCCGCGGCAATCTCTTCAACGGATGCAAAATGTTCCAGATGGACGGGGGCGACAGTGGTGACAATTGCGACGTGCGGTTGGACCATCTTGGTCAGTGGTGTGATCTCACCGGCGTGATTCATGCCGATCTCGAATACGCCGAAGAGTGTGTTTCGCGGCATCCGCGCCAGTGTCAGCGGTACACCCAAGTAGTTGTTGAAGGATTTGTCGGCGGCATGGGTCGATCCTAGCTGCGAAAGGCAGGCGCGCAGCATCTCCTTGGTCGTCGTCTTGCCGACACTCCCGGTGACGGCAATGACTTTCGCCTCGGGCGACAGACGGGAGCGTGCGGCGAGCCCGATGCGCTCCAGCCCGTGCAACGTGTCGTCGACCCGTAACAGAGCTCCATCGCCGGGCTGGCGTATGTAGTCGCGGTTGACGAGTGCTGCTGCGGCGCCGGCGGCGAAGGCGCTCGAGACGAATTCATGCCCATCTCGTTGGCCCTTCAAAGCTGCGAACAGGTCGCCTTGGGCGATGGCCCGACTGTCGATGGAGATGCCCTCAATTGGCTCGCTTGGCCGTCCGTCTGGCTCACCGCCGGAGGCGGCGAGCAGTTCGTCCCAGTGCCAGAGGGGATCCGACGGGCTTGTTTTTGCTTGAGCTTGCTCGTGCTCCGCCGAAGCCGTCACCAGTGAGATTGCCTTGCGGGCGACTTCGTGATCGGAAAACGGCAGCACCTGACTGGCGATAATCTGTCCGGTTTCGTGGCCCTTGCCGGCGATCAGGACGACATCACCGCTACCGGCGATGGCAACCGCGGCGTTGATCGCCTCGCGCCGATCGCCAATCTCGAGCGCGTTTGGACATCCCCGTAGAATTTCAGCGCGGATTGCCGCAGGTTCCTCACTGCGCGGGTTGTCGTCGGTCACGACGACCAAATCGGCTTGCCGGTCGGCGATCCGGCCCATGATCTCGCGTTTGCCACGGTCGCGATCGCCGCCGCAGCCGAACGCGCAAATGAGCTTGCCGGTTACGAAGGGCCTGACGCCTTGCAACGCTGCCGTCAACGCTTCGGGTTTGTGCGCATAGTCGATGACCACCAGGCCACCGTGCACTTCACCGACGATTTCGAGGCGTCCGGGAACGCCTTTGAGCCCGGTCAGTGCCCGAACGGCGGTCGCTGCGGGTAGGCCAGCGCCGATGGCGAGCCCGGCGGCAACAAGTGCGTTCTCGACTTGGTAATCCCCGATCAGCGGTAGGCGGACATCGACCGTTTCGCCGCCTGCTGCAATACGCAGCCGTTGTGCGAAACCGTCCCGCTTGATGGATACTAGGCGCAGATCGTGACCAGCGCGGCCAACGGAAAGGACTTTTAATCCGCGCGCCTGGGCTGCAGCCGCAACCTGTTCGTGTGATGCGCCGTCGGTATTGATTACAGCGGTCCGCCCCGGCTGCAGCAGTTCTGTAAACAGCCGTTGCTTGGCGTTGAGGTAGGCTTCGATGTTGGGGTGATAATCAAGATGATCGCGGCCCAAGTTCGTAAACGCGGCAGCGGTTAGCTCAACACCATCAAGGCGGTGCTGATCGAGCCCATGGGAGGAGGCTTCAAACGCGAGATGGGTCACGCCGTCATTGGCAAGCTCGGCCAGCGACCGGTGC
>DAOUZE010000230.1 GCA_030665765.1 Filomicrobium sp. | reverse complement strand
CCTTAAGCTCGTGCAGGAGCGTTTTGGGAATAATTTTGGGGAGCTCAGTCCCTTCGCGTTCGCTGTTACTGCCGAACAGGCAGAACAATTGTTTGCTGCATTCGTCGATGAGGCGCTACCTCAGTTCGGCGACTACCAGGATGCCATGCTGACCGGTGAGCCGTTTCTTTTCCACTCGCTCGTGTCGTTTTACATGAATGTCGGCTTGCTCGATCCACTTGACATTTGCCATCGCGTCGAGGCGGCCTACCGGAACGGGTGTGTCCCGCTTAATGCAGCGGAGGGGTTTATCCGGCAGGTCATCGGCTGGCGGGAATACGTTCGCGGTATCTATTGGCTAAAGATGCCCACATATGCGGGCCTCAACTTTTTCGAGAACAAGCGACGTCTGCCGGCGTTCTATTGGACCGCGGAAACGGAAATGGCGTGCGTTAGGAGCGTCGTGGAGCAGACGAGAGAGCATGCCTACGCGCACCATATTCAAAGATTGATGGTGACTGGCAATTTCGCGCTTGTTGCGGGCATTGATCCCGCCCAGGTGCACGAGTGGTACCTTTCGGTCTATGCGGACGCCTACGAGTGGGTGGAACTTCCCAATACACTGGGCATGAGTCAGTTCGCCGATGGGGGGCTTTTGGGATCGAAGCCATATGCCGCGAGCGCCAATTACATCAACAAGATGTCGGACTATTGCGCAGGCTGTTTCTATGACGCGAAGTCACGCAGCGGCGATAAGGCGTGTCCTTTTAACTATCTATATTGGGACTTTCTGGCACGCAACGAAGACAAGCTCTCCGGCAATCACCGCATGAAGATGGTGTATGCGACTTGGCGCAAGAAGGCTGAGGCGGATAAACGCGCCGTTAGAGCGAAAGCCAAAGCGTTTCTTGATGAGGTGGCTCCAGAGCCTTGATGCCTTGTGGCATTGGTGTGCCCCGCATTAGCGCCCCTCACGCCACCATGCGAGCGACATTAAGCCGAGCAACGCCGCTAGCGCGGCGAAGCCCGTGAACATCGGGGTGAGTTTGACGCCGCGCGTGACATAGGCCTGGCGGTCCTTGAGGCCAAGCCAGCCGGAGCCTGCAAGCACCCGGGCATTCTTCAACATGGAGATACGCGGCATCGTTACGGAGGCCGGGTCGCTGCTCGCCAGCAGTCCGGCGGATTTCGTCCAAGCGGTTCCGCCGCCGGTCGCCGCGGCGATGGATTTGAGCTTCTTGTCGGTGGCGGTGACTTCGCTCATTTCGAGGGTGTCTTCGGTGCCGGCGTAGGCGACGGCGGAGAGCTTGCCTACAGGTGGAAGGGCGTCGGTTTCGGCCTTGTAGAGTCCGGGTAGGTCGACCTTGATGGTGCCACGCCAAATACCTGGCGAGGACGGCTGGAGTTCGATTTGGACCTTTTTGCCTCCCGGTGTGAGAAGAGTAATCGGATCGATCGTCTGAGACATCGAGTGACGCTCGACTGTGAGGTCAAGGCCTTTGGCGCTGGCGATCAGGCGTTCGTCTTCGAGATCCGGCTCTTTCATCAGCCAGTGCGATAGCTTGCGCAAGAGATCGGAGTGCGGGCCGCCGCCTTCGAAGCCGCGAGCCCAGAGCCAGGCGTGGTCCGAGGTCAATAGGGCGATCCGGCCGTCACCGCGACGATCGAGAACGAGCAATGGTTTATCATCAGCTCCGTTCATCAGAATGCGACCGCGGTCGGTGCGGACATTGACATCGACCTGGCGGAACCAGCGGCCCCAACTTGGATCGCTATCCTTGGAGCCTGCGCCGGGTAGATCTCGAGTTACCGGGTGGCGGGCGCCATCATCGGACAGCTTCGGTTTGAACGGTTTTTCGATGACATGGCCGAGAGGCATGCCAGGGATGACGGGGCTGAGCGGGGTGCGGTACAGGCTGAAGCGGCCAGCAAAATCATCACCGGCGGCGATTAGTACGGCGCCGCCATGTTCGTTCACATAACGGGCGATATTGTCATAATAGCTGAGGCGCAGAATGCCGCGATGCTTGTAGCGGTCGAAAATGATGAGGTCGAAGTCATTGATCTTGTCGGAAAACAACTCACGCGTCGGGAAGGCGATCAGGGAGAGCTGGTTTATTGGGGTGCCATCCTGCTTTTCGGGCGGCCGAAGAATTGTGAAGTGGACCAGATCAACTGCGGCATCGGATTTCAGGAGGTTGCGCCAAGTGCGTTCTCCGGCATGCGGTTCACCGGATACCAGCAGGACGCGTAAGTTTTCGCGAACACCCTCGGCAGCGACAACGACGCGGTTGTTGGCGGGGGTGAGTTCTCCATCGGCGGTTTCCAGCTCAACTTCGAGGATATTTGTGCCGGCGTGCGGGAAGGGCAACTCGATTATTTCCTTGCGGCCGATCGTAGTGACGCGGGTCTCGTCGGGCTGGCCTTCGCGGCGAATCTTCAAGCGGACGGCGGCGCTTCTAGTTCCAGTTTTGCCGGTTTCAACGACGCGCAATTCGATATCGCGGGACTGTCCGACGATGCCGTAACGGGGGGCTGTCATTATCTCGATGCGGCGGTCAAATTCGCCCGGGCGGCCGGTCAGCAGTGCGTGAACGGGGGCGTCGAAGCCCAAGGCGGCGGCTTTTTCTGGGACGTCGTGGGCCTGGCCGTCGGTGATCATGATGGCGCCAGCGATGCGGTCAGGCGGGGTGTTAGCCATGGCGTTATTGAGAGCCGCGAACAGCTCTGTACCAGTGGCGCGGCCGTCCGTTCCCGACTTGGCGGTCACCCATTTGACGTCGAGATTATCGATCCCGCCGAGACGAGTTTCGAGTGCGGTGCGGATAGCAGCGGTTTGCTCTGGACGTCCTGCAAGGGCTTGGCTGGTGCTTTCGTCGACGACAACGATGGCGATGTTGGCCAGATAGTCGCGTTCTTCTTCACGCAGGATTGGGTTTGCCAGCGCAAGCAGCATGGCGATCACGGCAAGGCTTCGCAGTGATGCGCCTCGGGTGCGGCGCAGGAACAACAGCCCAATGAGCACTGCCGCCAGGACTATGAGCCCCCAAAACAGCGGCATTGGAATCAAGGGCGCGAAGTCAATTGACCAGTTCATAGAGGCGTTGGCTCCGCTATTGGCCAAGACGTTCCAGCAAGGCTGGAACGTGCACCTGATCGGCTTTGTAGTTGCCGGTTAATGCGTGCATGACGATGTTGATACCGGTGCGAAACGCCATTTCGCGTTGGATCTCACCTCCGGGAACGGTGGGGTAGAGCGGGCGTCCGCGCGGGTCCAGGGCCCAGGCGGAAGCGAAGTCGTTGGAGGTGATAAGGATCGATGTGACGCCGTCGGCGCGGCGTGCCTCACGCGGTGCGGCGGCATCGGGTACGCCGCCCGCTTCAACCCAAAGCTGACCGCCGTCCCACCGGCCTGGAAATTGGCGTAGCAGGTAGAAGGATTTGGTTAGCACATGGCCCTCGGGGACCGGCTCGAGGCGTGGAATATCGAGTTTGCCGACGATGCTTTGCAACGGTGTCTGGTCGCGTCCGGTGGTGGGTAGGCCGGCCGGCATGCCGGTTCCCTGATCGCGTGTGTCAAAGATGATCATTCCACCCTGCTTCATGTAGGCGTCGATCTTGCCGAGTGTTTTTTCTGGCAGCGGGTCTGCATCGGGTTCGATCGGCCAATACAGGACCGGGAAGAATGAGATTTCGTCGGTCACGATGTTGACCGGCATGGGTTCGCCCGGGATGACCGCTGTGCGGAGCTTCAAGACGCGTGTTAAACCTGCCAGACCAACTCGGCTGGTCTCGTCGACGCGTGAGTTGCCAGTCATGACGTAGCCGAATGTGACATCTCCGGTAGCCTGCAAGGCGCGGGCTTCGAGGGCGCCCACAGATTGCGCCATAACCGGCGACGGCAACGTTGCGAACGCTGCGGCCGTGGAGAGGACACCTATTACGAAAATTGAAGCTCGGATTCTGCCAGAGCTTTTTTGGAATAGGCTTGTCCCACCCTGCATGAGGAGGACGGCAATCATGTCGAGCAGGATCAAGGCCATTGCAGCTGCCAACAACCAGGGCTTCAGGGGCTGGGCTTCAGCGCTTGCATACCCCATCGTTGTGGTGCTGGCAGGAAGCGCGGCTAGGGGGTTCAGCTGCGTCTTAGGCTGGATGATATTGAGCGCGCGAGGCGCGCCGGCGGAGCCGTAGTAGCCTGGCGGGTGGTCGGCGCTTGCGATGACGGTGGAGAACCGTCCTACGGGAATGGCGCGGGCTGTGGGCGGTGGAGGAACTGGTTGTCCATAGCCGTCGAGGGTTTCGAAGGGACTCAATGTACCGCCGTCGGTAGCACCTTGGGCGGCGTCAACAGCGGCGGCACCGGAGATCTCACCGGACGTCGGCCCACCGAGGCGGCCAAGGCTGATGATGCGGTTCAGCATTTCGACAAATAGTCCCGAGATCGGCATGTTCGACCAATCGGTGTTGGCAGTGATGTGGAATAGCACGACCAAACCGTCACCTCGTTTAGCGGCGGTGACGAGGGGTGTGCCGTCCTCAAGGCGCGCCCAGACTCTGACGTCTGTCCCGATCCGTGAGGGATCGGCAAGCACCTGGCGTTTGATGGTTACTTCATCAGGTACGTCTAGACCAGCGAACAAGCTACTGTCCGCGAACGGGTTTAGTTTCTGCGGGGTTGACCAGGACAAGGCTCCGCCGAGCGTCCGTCCGCCAATTCGCAACGGTACGGGTAGGAGGTCGTCGCCGCCTTTTTCCAGGCGCGGTCCAGCAAAGCGGACCAGCAGACCACCCTTTTCAACCCACGTGGAGGTGGCCTCGCTGGCTTCATTAGTCAACGTGCCGATATCAGCCAGAATTAGAACACTGGCGTTTTGCTTTAACGCGTCCTCAATACCGGCGGCAACGTTTTTGTCTTTCGACTTGACGATTTCGGCAGTCGGACCGAGCGCTTTTTCAATGTAATAGAATGGGGCTAGGAGCGGTTGCGCTTGTTCACGGGATTCGCCTGAGATCAGGCCAATGCGCTGGCGGCGAGCGCGGGCGTCGAGTAGGCTGACTGCGCCGGCGGATTGCTGTCTGGAGATAGCGATGCGGGTGACTTGGTTACGCAGTTCGAGCGGCAAATCGAAGCCGGCAATGGTCGATTGCTCACCTGGAGCCAGCGTGAATTGCGCTGTTCCCAGTAGCTCGCTTCGCACGGAATACGCGTCAAGACGTCCTTCAATCAAGCCGCCGGTAGCACGTAGGATGCGCGCTTCGAGTCCACCGTCGGCAGAAACCCTCGCCTCAAGTGCAAGTGGCTCGGCGCCGGCTGGATCGGAGATGACGGCAAATGTGCCACCGTCAGCCGCGCGCGCGAGAGTTTCGGCGAATTCGCCGCTCTTTTCAGTGTGATCGATACCGTCGGTCAGCCAAACCACACTGGTGCCATCGGCTGAAGAGGCGGCGAGCAAATCTTCGAGCGCTTCGCCGGCACTTGCGCGATTAGGCTGGAAGGGAAGCGGCACCAGGGCACGCGCGTTCGTTCTGGCCGCGGCGGGGGCCTCGATCTTGACGGTATTGGCGTTTAGCCCGGCGGTCGGCAAAATCAGAACGGGGCGAGATTGCTGCTCGGCCGTAGTGATCAAGCGATCAATCATTCCTTTCCGGTTATCCCAACCTGGCGCGGCGGCCCAGCCGTTGTCGACGGCAATGACGAGCGGGCCTGAACCTTCCAGCGTCGTTTCGCGTTCGGGATTGAGGATTGGTTCTGCGAGAGCCAGGATGATCAGAGCGGCAGCAAGTAGCCGCAGTAGAAGCAGCCACCACGGAGTCTTGGCCGGGGTTTTTTCGCGATTTTCCAGTTCGGCGAGAATCCGCGTCGCTGGAAACAGGATTTTTTGCGGCATCGGAGGCGTGGTGCGCAGCAGCCAATAAATCAGCGGCAATGCGGCAAGGCCAGCGAGCAGCCATGGGCTTAGGAAGGCTAGAGCACCAAAGCTCATA
>DAOUZE010000078.1 GCA_030665765.1 Filomicrobium sp. | reverse complement strand
CGAGGACTGGAGGATGTTCTCTCACTCATAAGGTTCCGTGCGGAATGTGGTGGATGCCTGAATTACGCCCGCGCCGTTGGCCGCTTGGCCGAAATCCAGAAAGGGCAAAACCTTGGCCATTTCCCATTCGTAGCAGACCGTTACCATCACAACCTTTCCCGCTCCGCCAGAATGGTCGCCCACAGCGTCAGTCGGGTTGCCAGTACCTGCGGTCTGTTCGCCGGCGGCGTCGAGACAACTCGTCGGCGTGATCTCGGTCCATTGGTCTCCCTCCTGCATGTGCACTTGAAGCTTGTTTATATCAATCGTTTGGCCGGCCTCTTGTTTGACCATCTGCTTGAACTCGGCGACCGTCGTCGCGCCCTTTTGTGCCTGACCGGTGCGGATTTTTCGTGCTGCTGATCCAACACCATGCTCGAGAGCATTCTGAGTAAAGAAGTGGAGGCCTATTCCAATCACGCCGAATGTGAACATAAAGAATGGCAGGGCGACGATGGCGAATTCAATGGCCGTCACACCCTTTTTGTCTTTCAAGAACTGTTTCAGTCTGGCCTGTTTGGCGGCGACTTGGACTGCCCCGTCCCCAGACGTCGGATCACGCATAACGAACAACCTGCCTTTGTCCCGTGAGAACTCCATCAGTGCCCAATCTAGTGTGACCGCTATGAATCAATTCTTTCGCGAGCGGAAAGATTGAAAAACTGGTGAAAGTTTCATTAACGGACCGAAATTCGCTTCTTAAGCTTCCTGAAAGGATGAGCCAAACAAAAACAGGCGCCCAAAGGCGCCTGTTTTTGTCTTGGAGATTCTGGTCGGTAAATGCAGGTCGACTTGACCCAATAAACCCACAAGCCGCCCGTGCGGCCTATTGGCCACCGCCATCCGACTGACCGGACGAGAACTTTGTTTTCTTCTGCGCGTGGTCGGAGATCTTGGAGAAGTAATCTGTGTCGTCACCTATCGTCACCGTCGGTGTGCACTCGGGCGCACATGTAAACGACTGCCGTTGGCTGCCTTTATGCAGGTTGACCATGCGCACGCTGTCGCGTTGAACAATGACCCGCTGGTCCTGAATGACATTACCCTGCTGGTCGAGTGCGATGATGTTTGTTACTCCGAATGTTTTGCCTGTGACGACAAGCAGGTTCGAAGCCTGGACTGAGGCGTCCGCAATCGAGGGGTTGCCAATGATGATCTGGCTGATGGCACGCGGGAGCCTAAGAAGCTGCGACTGGTCGTAGCGCACGATCAAGTCGTTTGCGTAAGAAGTGCCGGAGACGACAAGTAAGGTGGCCGCCGCGAGGCAGAACTTGAACGCTAGACGCATAGCAATCTTGGGTTGGCCCGGGAGCTGGGCGCAACGCGTGGTCAGCTGGCGCATGGATCTCTCCTTTCGTGGAGCTTCGATCGCGATTAGGCCAGCAATTGATGAATGAATTGCAAATTTTTGATCATCCTTGGCACGGCCTTGATCCATTAGGGCCGACAATGTGCCATTCGGTCACTGATTTTGCTGCCGGTCTACATAAGGAGCAGACTTCGTCCGATGCTCCTGACCAGGGCGCGCCAGGCTGTCAAAGCGCGAGCGTTCTACCGTGTAACGAAGTCTGTCACCTCGAAAAGGGCGGGATCGGTTGGGGCTGCGGAACAAACCTACGGTCTTCCAAGAGAATTCACGGAGCTCTTAAGATGCCCCCGGCGCACTTTTCTTGAAGAGTATCAGAATTTGTATCTGGTGCTGGTCAGTAGGCCGATGAGATCAATACATATTTAATCATCAAGTACTCTAGAAAGACAAAAATGCCAAATAGAAATGTTGATTAAAGCTTTGGACGTTGAGTGCTGTATAGTGTTTCTCCAAATAAATTAATGGGAATTCTGTGTAAGTTAAAGGTGAAGGGCAGGTTAACCCTAGAGACTTCAGGAATTTAACTTGAGAGTAATTTTTCAGGGCTAGATTTGTTGGTGTCAGCGGCGCACTAGCAAATGCGTCAGTCAGTTCAAATGTGACAGTGTCATTTTGTTTGGGAGAGTTACAATGCAGAAGATCTTCGCTTTCGCTAAGGATGAGTCCGGTGCAACTGCCATCGAGTATGGCCTCATCGCGGCCCTCGTTGGTGTCGGAATCATCGTAGGCGCCGGCGTGCTTGGTACGAACCTCAACTCGCTCTTCAACAACATCGGTACGAAACTGAACGTCACCGTTTAATAGGGGCGAT
Source organism: Filomicrobium sp. (assembly GCA_030665765.1). Classification (GTDB taxonomy): domain Bacteria; phylum Pseudomonadota; class Alphaproteobacteria; order Rhizobiales; family Hyphomicrobiaceae; genus Filomicrobium. The sequence goes on along the minus strand of DAOUZE010000078.1, from coordinate 10,919 downwards.
TTGCTCGCACATTGCGATCAAAGCGTGAACCACCCGGCCAATCGCCGGGTGGTTTTTTTTGATGTGTTCTTTGCGAATGTTGATTGGTGCAAGTTGCGCGTCCGGCATTAAGACATTCTTCTCCATTCTGAGACTTACGAGCCGAATACCCGCTGATGGCTACCTTCTATTAGCGATCCAAAGCCTACCATGGAACGAGGTTTCAAGTACCTTATTTACTCCGAAATCCAAACCAAGGGTGTGGTCGAATGAGAGAAGCTGGCAGAGAAACGCCCAAGCAATTTTTCCAGCTAGACGACGGCTCAACCGCGATTGAGTATGCCTTGATTGCGTCAGTGACTGCGGTCGTCATTCTCACGGGGTTGCCAACGGTGGCCCCCACATTGAACGGCTTCTTCTCGGCCATAGTCGATGGTCTCACTACCAGATGAAGCGCGCGACGGCGATCTCGAAGGCATCGCCTCGTGGTCGCCTGTTAAGCAAAAATTAGTCGAAAAATAGCAATAATTCGACTGAAGATGCGTGCCACTCTGTTGGTTGGAGGTTCGAGTTGTGATCGCCTATTGCCTGCTTATGATCTTTCCCGCTGTAATGATAATGGCGGCATTGAGTGACGTTCGCACACTGACGATACCCAATCACCTCTCAGTTATCCTCGTCGTGACGTTCCTCCCAGTGGCAGTGCTTGCAGGCCTGCCATTTGAGTCGTTCCTAATTCATCTGGCCGCGGGTGCTGGAATTTTGGTCGTCGGGTTCCTTTTGTTTATGACTGGAACCCTCGGAGGCGGCGATGCCAAGCTGATGTCGGCTGCCGGAATTTGGGTCGGCGTTGCGAACATCTCCACGTTTTTCCTCTATGTCGCTCTAATCGGTGGCGCACTTGCAGTCGGCATCCTGATCTATCGCCGACTTCCGACCGCGGCGATCGCAGCTGGACCGGCATGGGCATTTCGTCTTCATGACAAGGAAACGGGCATTCCCTACGGCATCGCCATCGCCGGCGCCGCTTTGCTCACATTCCCCAGCACTGAACTTTACGCCCTGGTTGCAGGCTGACGGTCGCTGCGTTGTCAATGAGACTCTGCTTTCGGTTTCATTAGCCTGTGCCCCAAAACTCGACGCTAATTAACCAGACATTGACAATTCCCGCGCAAAGTGAATCTCGAGACGGCAGGGAGGCCTGCCCAATTGAGGGGCCATTTGCGCGATGAAACGAGCACAAGTCATCGGAATCAGTGTAGCCAGCGTGGCCGGCATTGCGGCATTCACGATGATGTGGGGTTTGGTCGGCCAGAAGACGGAAACGTTGACTAAGGAAGTCATCGTAAATTCCACTGAGGTTCTGGTTGCCGCGAAGGACATTGGTCTCGGGGAAGTCGTCGCCGAACATCACTTTACCTGGCAGAAGTGGCCAGTAGATGGTGTCAGGCCGGGTATGATCACCGCGGCTCGGCGTTCCCAGATGCATAAAATTGATGGATCGATTGCACGCTCCCCGATTATCGCTGGCGAGCCAGTGACGGTGCATAAATTGATCAAGGCCGGTCAGGGCGGTGTCGTTGCCGCCATTCTACCAAGTGGAATGCGCGCGGTATCCACGCGTATCGAACCGCGCACTGCCGTTGGCGGCCTAATTCTGCCAAATGACCACGTCGATGTCATTCTCATACGCACCGTCCGTTCCGGCGGTAGCAAAGAGGAATTCGTGGCCGATACTCTCTTCCGCAACGTGCGTGTCCTCGCAATCGGTCAGCAGATCCAGGCGGCGGTGGGTAAGAAGGCTGCCGAATCGAGTGGTTCCACCACGACTGCGACCCTAGAAATGACTCCCCGCCAGGCCGAACTTCTGGCTCTCGCCAACTCGATGGGCGAAATCACTTTGTCGCTGCGCTCAGTCGCAGATCTGAATTCGGAAGGGAAGAACCAGACTGGTGATTCCCTCAATCGTGAAGAGACTAACTCCGTCAGTGTTTTGCGTTATGGAAACAAGTCGCGTGCGTACGGCGTGAATTAAACGCCCGTCTGTAGCTCGTGAAAAGGCTTGAAATCGATGCAAGACAGATCTCCTAAGCTCTTGGGCGCCGCCCTTGTTGCCACTCTCACGCTATGTCTTACGGCCCTGTCCGGGTCCGCATGGGATAGCGCCACAGCGCAAGACTTGCGCGGAGGCTACGAACCGTCGAAGCCATCCGGCAGCTCCATGTCGCACCGCTCTCTGATACGGATCCCGAATACAGAGCGCTCATATCACCGCAACGTGCGCATCGGTCTCGGCAAGTCAGTTCTTGTCGAATTTCCACGCGATGTCCGCGACGTTATGGTCTCCAACCCGCAGGCGGTCGATGCGGTCGTGTTGTCCTCAAACAGGGTCTTCTTGCTGGCCCGCCGGATCGGTGAGGCCAACGCATTCTTCTTCGACGGCAATGGTGAACAGTTCGCCACCCTTGAGCTATTCGTCGAGCGCGAGACCGCGGGACTTCAGGAAATGCTCAACAGGCTTATCCCTGGCGGCAGCATCAAAGTCGAAATGATTAACCAGACGGTGATTTTGACGGGCCATGTGCGCAGCCCCGCGGATGCCTCGCGCGCTGCCAACATCGCCCAGCAGTTCGTAACGGTCGAATTCGAAACCAAGACGGCGACCGCCACGGAGGGCACCGCCGTCAAGAAATTCAATAAGCAGGAAGGCGAGAGCACCATCATCAACTTGCTTCAGGTTGAAGGTGAAGAGCAGGTGATGCTGCGTGTCGTCGTCGCCGAAGTCCAGCGCTCACTTATAAAGCAATTTGGTGTAAACCTGGGCGCGGCCATTAACTCCGGCAACTTCACCACCAGTATCCTGTCGGAAAACAACCTGCCGCTGAGTGCTGCAGAAGGCGTGGGCGGAATACCGCTCGCCGGCATCGCATCGGCCCTTCCAGGTCAGCCCCTGCAACTGTTCAACGCCTTTGCCGGCAGCGGCGGAGGGCCCGCTACCTTTGGCAATTCTGGCATCGCCGGATCTTGGAGTACGCCAAATCAGAGCGCCGCCTATGTTCTGCGCGCACTTGAGCGCGACGGCCTAATAAAGACACTCGCGGAACCAAATTTGACGGCGGTTTCAGGTGAAACGGCTAGGTTCTTGGCGGGCGGCGAATTCCCCATCCCGGTTGTCGACACTCAGGGTCAAATCAGCGTCGTCTTCAAGGAATTCGGTGTCGGCGTGGCGTTTACTCCAATTGTGCTCTCGGAAGGCCGTATCTCTCTCAAGATCGAGAGTGAAGTGTCCGAACTATCCAACCAAGGTGCGGTTCAGATCGCCGCACTGCAGATCCCTGCGATCAAGACACGTCGTGCTTCGTCAACGGTTGAGCTGCCTTCCGGCGGGTCGCTGGCCATGGCCGGCCTTCTCTCGGAGGACACCCGTCAGAACATTGACGGTTTTCCAGGACTGAAAGATGTCCCGATGCTCGGCACCCTATTCCGTTCGCGCGACTTTATACGGCGAGAGACCGAACTCGTGGTGATCGTCACTCCCTACGTCGTTCGGCCAACCGCCCGCAAGGACCTTGCAAGACCATCCGACGGGCTCGGTGATGCCACCGACATGAAGGGTAACTTCCTTGGTCATGTGAACCGAATCTATGGCCGCGGTACCGCGATCCCCGATGGCGGTCTCAAAGGCGACTACGGTTTTATCGTCGAATAGGCCGACAGCGGACGAGGAGAAAGAAGATGACGAATTTCAAGATGAGTGACCTCCGCAGCGGCCGTTTGCTTTTGGTCGTAGCGGTCTCGGCTCTCGCGGTAGCCGGCTGCAAGCATGCCGAGCCCGGCACACGGATCGCAGGCTGGACGCTGGTTGATGCTGCACAACGCCACCCGATTTTGGTGTCGGAGGAACCCACGGTGCTGCCGATCAGCGTTGCCAGAGGGTCCGGCGGTCTGTCGCCTCGCCAGCGTGCAATGATCCTGGATTACTACGCGAGCTTCCGAGCTTCTGGTGCGTCAGGTCGGATCGTTATGCAAGCTCCAAGCGGGTCCCCGAACGAGTTGGCTGCCCTACATGCCACTCACGAAATCCAGGCACTTCTCGTCAGCGAAGGCGCTTCCGAGAGCGATATTGCGGTGGAAGCCTACCACGACGACGGTGACCCCCAGCCGCCAATTCAGCTGTCCTACGCACGCTTTGTCGCGGAAGCTCCAGAATGCGGAAACTGGCCCACGAACCTCGCGCGTGAGCCGGGTAACTTGCCTTACCCGAACCTCGGGTGCGCGACGCAACGCAACTTCGCCGCTCAGATCGCCAACGCCTCTGACTTGCTCCATCCCCGCGGCATGAGCCCTCGCTCTTCCGAGCGTCGGGACGTCATCTGGAATAAGTACATCAAGGGTGAGCGGACGTCGGCGAAAAAGAACAGCGAAGATAAGATTCGGATCAGAAGTTCGAACTAACGTTGGCAGGAAATATTATGTCGAACCAAGCAGAAGAATTGCATGATGACGTTGCCGCAGTCGGTCAGCAGCTGGCTACTGTGCCCTCTTTCGATGAAGGTAACGCGGAGCGTGCACGCCCCGTCCCGCGGGTATCGATCCAGGTATTTTGCGAGACACAGGATGTCGCTGATGCAATTCTGATTGCTGCGGATGACCGTCGCTTGTCAAAGACCCATGTTTCGATCCACATGGGAGGCGCTAGGGCGGCAGTCGCCCACTATCAGGAAAGCCCCACACCCAACCTGATCGTTATCGAGAGCTTGGCCCAACGCGATCAGCTGCTCGCGGAATTGGACGCGCTCGCGGAGTGCTGCGATTCTGGAACGAAAGTGATCATTATTGGTTGCGTTAACGACGTAATTCTCTACCGCGAGCTTTTGAATCGCGGCGTTAGCGAATATCTCGTGACTCCGATTTCACCGCTCCAATTGATGGAGAGTGTCTCCAACCTGTATAACGATCCGTCTTCGGACCCGGTCGGCAAGGTCTATGCCTTTGTCGGAGCTAAGGGGGGGGTTGGCTCTTCGACCATCTGTCACAATGCCTCCTGGATTTTGTCAGAGGTTCTGGCGTCCGACCTCGTCATCGCCGACCTCGATTTGGCCTTCGGTACGACCGGGCTCGACTTCAACCGGGACCCCGTCCAGGGCATAGCCGACGCGCTGTCGACCCCCGAACGGCTTGACGAGGTTCTCCTCGACCGTCTGCTCACAAAATGTTCTGAGCATTTGTCGATTTTCGCTGCACCGGTGGTGTTGGAAACTGAGTATGATTTGCAGTCTGACGCCTGCGAAGCGGTGATCGACGTTGTCCGCCAGAATGTCCCCTATGTCTCGCTTGATTTGCCGCATGTCTGGACGGCTTGGGCCAAGGACCTCTTGCTGCAGGCTGATGAGGTGATCATCACTGCAGCGCCGGATCTTGCCAATCTTCGCAACGCAAAGAACATCATCGACCTGCTGAAGGTATCGCGCAAGAACGACAACCCGCCCCATTTGATCCTCAACATGACCAACATTCCAAAGAAGCCGGAAATCAGCGCACGTGATTTCGAGCAGGCGCTGGACGTGAAAGTCGTCGCGGAGGTCGAGTTCGACGCGGAGACGTTCGGGCAGGCAGCGAACAACGGACAGATGATAGAGGAAACTAATCTGAAGTCGAAGGCGGCTATGCAGCTTCGAGATATCGCACTGACCATCGCGCACCGCCAGGAAGTTCGCCCCGAGAGAAAGTCGAGCCAGACGTTCTTGGAAAGACTGGGGTTTACACGCTGACCGGGAGCCTTCGGTGACCAGATCCTGACCATGGTACGGGGCGTTGCCCCCGTTCGGGTAAGGTGAGCGGCCTGGAGATTCCTAATTAGAAGCGCTTGGAAATAAAGATTTAGCTTCTTCGTCTCATAATTGAGACGAGTTGATTGAGAAGATTTCGAGGAGAGCATTCGATGTTCGGGAAACGCACGAGCGATCCTTCGAGCCAGGCAGGCCCGGCGCCCAAACCTATGGCGCCGAGCCCAACGGCTCCGAAGTCTATGGCATCTGCGACGCCGGCTCCCTCACCGAAGCCAGCAGCAGCGAAACAAGCTCCTCAGCCCGAAGCGCAAGCGGCCCAGGCCAAACCCACACCGGAACCCGAATCCACTTTGCAACGCGGGCATTCCGAAGAGTATTACGACGTAAAAACAACCGTCTTCAACGCGCTCATCGACACCATAGACCTAACCCAGCTCGCCAAACTCGATGCCTCCGCGGCCCGCGAAGAAATCCGCGACATTGTCAGCGAGATCATCCAGGTCAAGAATGTCGTCATGTCGATCGCCGAGCAGGAAGAGTTGCTCGAGGACATCTGCAACGACATTTTGGGATACGGTCCGCTGGAGCCGCTCCTGGCCCGCGACGACATCGCCGATATCATGGTCAATGGCGCCGGTATGACCTACATCGAAGTTGATGGGAAGGTTCAAGAGACGGGCGTTCGGTTCGCCGACAACGTTCAGTTAATGAACATTTGCCAGCGTATCGTCAGTCAAGTTGGCCGCCGCGTCGATGAATCAAGTCCGATATGCGATGCGCGTCTCCCCGACGGTTCGCGTGTCAACGTAATAGCCCCGCCGCTGGCAATCGATGGCGCCGCGCTGACCATTCGTAAGTTCAAAAAAGATCGCCTTCGCCTTGAGCAGCTGCTCCAGTTTGGCTCGATCACGCCACAAGCCAAAACGATCCTTGAGATCATCGGCCGTGTTCGCTGCAACGTACTGATTTCAGGCGGCACCGGTTCGGGAAAGACGACGCTTCTCAACTGTTTAACGGGCTCAATTGATCACGATGAACGCGTGATCACGTGCGAAGACTCCGCCGAACTTCAATTGCAGCAGCCCCATGTTGTGCGCCTCGAAACCCGCCCGCCGAACCTCGAAGGCGAAGGCGAGATCACCATGCGAAACCTGGTCAAGAACTGCTTGCGGATGCGACCTGAACGCATCATCGTCGGCGAGGTTCGCGGCCCGGAAGCCTTTGACCTATTGCAGGCTATGAATACCGGCCACGACGGGTCAATGGGTACGCTCCACTCGAATTCGCCGCGAGAAGCGATAAGTCGTCTGGAATCCATGATCATGATGGGCGGCTTCGCACTACCTGTGAAGACGATTCGCGAGATGATCGTCGGGTCTATCGACATCATCATCCAGGCTTCGCGCCTGCGCGACGGCTCCAGAAAGGTGACCCACATTACTGAGGTGCTCGGTATGGAAGGAGAGGTTGTTACGCTGCAAAACCTCATCGTCTACGAGATCGAAGGAGAGGACGAGCACGGAAAGCTCATAGGCCATCACCGCTCCACGGGCATTTCACGTCCGCGTTTTTGGGAACGCGCCGAATACTACAACGAGCAAAATCGCCTAGCGAAGGCGCTCGCAGAATCAGAAGTGTTTGACGAGCACGGCAATCCGGTCGGAGACGATAATGCTTAGCTACCAGGTTCTGTTTCCGCTGCTAGGCGCTGTCGCGGTCGCAGCTCTGATCTTCGCGATCTTCTATCCGATGTTCTCGGGCGAAAAGCAGTCCGACCAGCGGATGGAGGCGGTCACCAAAAGCCGTTCGGAAAAGCTGGCAACGCGCAGCGAGACAGAAGCCGCCGCCAGCCGTCGCCAGAAGGTCTCCGCCACTCTCAAGGACTTGGAAGATCGGCAAAGGCGCAAGGAGGCCGTCACGCTTCGGCTGCGCCTGCAGCGCGCCGGCTTGCAGATAACGCCTCAGACCTTTTGGATCATGAGCGCTGCTTGCGGACTATTTTGTGCAGCCGCCGCCGTACTAACCCTTGAAAACTCGATTTTGACATACGTAGCGGCATTCGTTGCCGGTTTCGTTGGAACGTTCGGCCTGCCGCGCTGGATTCTGAGCAAATTGACCAAGTCGAGGCAGCAAAAGTTTATAAGAGAATTGGCGAACTCGCTTGACGTCGTGGTGCGCGGTGTGAAGTCGGGCTTGCCGTTGAACGAGTGCCTTAAGATCATCTCCCGGGAAAGCCCGGAGCCGATTGCCTCGGAATTCAAAGAGGTGGTCGAACAGCAGCGTGTCGGCATGCCATTGGGTGAAGCGCTGGATCGAATGGCGCAACGCTTGCCGCTTCCCGAGGTCCGCTTCTTGACCATTGTTATCGGCATCCAACAGAAGGCTGGCGGCAACCTCTCCGAAGCCTTGGGCAACCTCTCTGAAGTTCTGCGGTCAAGGTTGAGGATGTCGATGAAGGTTAAAGCGCTGTCGGCAGAAGCGACGGCGTCGGCTTCCGTGCTTGCGGCACTGCCACCAGGCGTAATGTTTATGGTTTACTTGGCCTCGCCTGATTACATCATGCCGCTGTTTGTCACCACGATCGGCAACTTTCTGCTCGTCGTAGGTCTTTTTTGGATGTCATGCGGCGTTTTCGTAATGAAGAGGATGATCAACTTCAAGTTCTGATCTGTATCCGACGCCTGCGCGATTTTCCGCGTCGGCTCGCAGCAAGACGAAGGACGGCGACTAAGCCATGATGGAATTCATCGAGTTGATAATGCGGCCGCAGTTCGTGGTCACGATACTTGCGGCGATTTCCGCCTTTGTCACCGTGCTCACAATTGCGCTGCCGATCATGAGCAGCGACCGCATTAATCAACGCATGAAGTTGATGGCCACCGAACGCGCGAAGATGCGGGCTGAGCGGATGGCCGACATGGCCAGCGAACGCCCGGGTAATAGCCTTCGTAAGACACCTAAAGGCTATATGCAGGAGGTCGTCGATCAGTTGAACCTGCGAAAGCACTTCGATTCGGACGAGGTTCGGGCAAAACTAAAAATGGCCGGCCTCCGTGGTCAGGCGCCACTCGTCACGTACATGTTCTTCCGCATTGCGATGCCGATAATTCTGTTTGTGACGGCGCTGTCCTACTTGTTCGTTTTGTCCGAGCTTGCCTATCCTCCGATCATCAAGTTCGCGATGGCGCTTGGCGTTGGTTTTGTCGGGTACTACGTGCCCAACTTATTCGTGCATAACATGACCACGAAGCGTCAGAAGGCCATCAAGGAGGCTTTTCCAGACGCTCTCGACATGCTGCTCATTTGCGTGCAATCGGGGATGTCGGTCGAGGCTGCGTTTGGCAAAGTCTCCAAAGAAGTGACGGCGACCTCCTTGGAGTTGGCTGAAGAGCTCTCACTGACTACCGCCGAACTTTCTTACCTTCAAGAACGCCGCCAGGCCTTTGAGAACCTCGGCAAGCGAACCGGGCTCGCTGGCGTTAAGGCGGTCGCCACGGCCCTTATCCAGGCAGAACGGTATGGGACGCCGGTCTCCCAAGCGTTGCGCGTTATGGCCAAGGAGAACCGAGACATTCGCATGTCTGAAGCTGAGAAGAAGGCCGCGGCGTTGCCACCAAAGCTGACAGTGCCGATGATCTTATTCTTCTTGCCGGTTCTATTCATCGTAATCCTTGGCCCCGCCGCTATCACCATATGGTTTAACGGCTAAGAGATGGCCCATAGTAGCCGCTCACGCAGAATTCGTTCCGCGTAGAGCCCCGGTCTGGCACGCCAGACCGGGGTTTTTTTGTTTGAGTTGAGCAACTTGACCCGGGCCCTTGCTCCGTTGCCCGGATCGGGTGTGTTGTGCGGTATTGTCTTACGGCTTTAGAGAGCGCGTACTGGCGATCATTGTCGCCGACAGTCCGCAGAAATCAGGAGACAACGAGCTTACCACCGACGCGGAAATAGCGATTGATACCTAAGTCGCCCTAAAGAATGCGCATCGCACGATTGTGTGGAAAGGCTGCCTTGTGCCTTCTGCCTTCTGCCTTGGGCGGGCGCGCGCGCAGCAGCAGCTAAATAGCAAAAGAGGGCCGCACCGGGCGGCCATCGAACAACAATGCCGGTGTTCGCGTTCCCCAACCTAGCGGGCTTGTGCGACTTGCGAACTCCAGCCTATCGCCGAGCTGTTCTCACTTGACGAGCCCTTCAGGTCGCTGTTTTGAGCATACTGGTTGGTGCTCACGACGGGCGCCATAACGGGATCGAGTTTGACCAACTTGCGCAGCGCTGCTGTGTCGGCGGCCGCCACGGGCGCCGGCTGATCCTGTGCGCCAACCGTGGCAGATTCGTCGTAGCGTCCCTGCAGTCCCAGCACCAGCGCTAGATTCTGCCGCACGCGCTTTGAGTCCGCACCTTGGGCCACCGCTTGCCGGAGCAGCCCTTCAGCATTGGCCGCGTCACCACCCATCGCCTTGGCTAACGCCAAGTTATTGAGAACAGAGGGGTGGTCAGGGGCCAGTGCCAGCGCACGCTCGAAGAAGGGAATTGAATCCAGGTAACGTCCTTGCTTGGCAAGCGCCGTTCCGCGCGCGGAGATCACGCGCCAATCTGGTTTGGATGGTATATCGGCTTGAGCCAGAACTTTTTCGGCGACCTTGACCTGTCCAAGAGCCAGCGCCAGTCGCCCGTATTCACTGGCGAGCTCGGGCCTGTCGCCATGATAGACGGCCGCCTGCTGAAGAACGGCGAGCGCACGCCGCTTTTCGCCCATCGCCTTCAGGTTCTTGGCATAGGACAGAGCCGGCTCAAGTTCCCGCGGGTTTTTCGCGAATTTTTTGCCCCAGTATTGGGTTGCGACCGCGAGTTCGTTCTGGGTCGGTTCGCCTGGATTTGCAGGTTCCACCTTAGTGGTCGCGGTTGTGAGCTCGGGTAGCCCCCCCAGTTGCGCACAACCGCCAGAGAACGCGCCTAAGGTCGCCACGAAACCAACGGCGCCCAGTCGACGGGCTGCGCGCTGCTTTACTTGCATTTGCGCCATGGCATCTTGTTCCTTGTAGTGAGCCGGACGTGAGATTTCATCAAACACCAGCTTGTGCGAATCATTCGGGGTTCTGTGTCAGTCTGTGAGACAGCCCTCAATAAAGCCTTAACCCCCTCCGTTAGCGG
>DAOUZE010000271.1 GCA_030665765.1 Filomicrobium sp. | reverse complement strand
CCGAATTCATCGGTGATCGCTTCTACTCGAACATGGCGCGTTTTGTGGCGATCGTCTGCCTCATCGTGATTTCGATCACCTACGTGATCGGTCAGATGCGCGGTGTTGGCGTCGCCTTTTCGCGCTTCCTTGAAGTCGACGTGGCGACCGGACTGTTCGTTGGTATGGGCATCGTGTTCCTCTACGCGGTTCTCGGCGGTATGAAAGGCATCACCTACACCCAGATCGCTCAGTATTGCGTTCTGATCACCGCCTACACGATCCCAGCGATCTTCATCTCGATGAACCTCACAGGTAACCCAATCCCGCAGCTGGGCCTCATCGGGAATTACCAGGACGCTGGCATCCCGCTTATGGAAAAGATAAACCAGACCATCCAAGAGCTGGGCTTTAAGCAGTATGACGGGCCGGTTCGAAGCCAGCTCGACATGACGCTCTATACGCTGTCGCTGATGATCGGGACCGCCGGTCTGCCGCACGTGATTATCCGTTTCTTCACCGTTCCGAAGGTGGCGGATGCACGCTGGTCAGCCGGTTGGGCTTTGGTCTTCATTGCCCTCCTGTACACCGTCGCTCCTGCGGTCGGCGCCATGGCTCGGCTCAACGTAACTACGACGATCTGGCCGAACGGCGTGCAAAGCGAGCCGATCGAGTACGCTGCTGTGCCCCAGTGGTTTAAGACCTGGGAAAAAACCGGCCTGCTCAAGTTTGAAGACAAGAACAATGATGGCAAAATCCAGTTCTACAACGATAAATCGGATGCCATGAAGACCCTTGCCGGTGAGCGCAATTGGGAGGGCAACGAACTGGTCAAATTCGACCGCGACATCATGGTTCTCGCCAACCCGGAAATCGCAAATTTGCCGAACTGGGTTATCGCACTCGTTGCTGCCGGCGGTCTCGCTGCCGCGTTGTCGACGGCTGCTGGCCTTCTATTGGCGATATCGTCGTCGATCTCACACGACCTGCTAAAGGGTATTTTAGCGCCCAATATCTCGGAAGGTAATGAGTTGTTGGCCGCTCGAATAGCCATGGCGGGTGCCATTGGTGTGGCCGGTTACTTCGGGCTCAATCCACCCGGGTTCGCAGCCCAGGTTGTGGCCCTAGCCTTCGGTTTGGCGGCATCTTCGATCTTCCCGGCATTGATGATGGGCATCTTCTCCAAGCGCATCAACAACCACGGGGCGATCCTCGGCATGATCGCCGGTATCGGTGTCACGTTGGCTTACATCTTCGCTTACAAGGGGATGTTCTTCATCAAGGGCACCGCGATATTCCCGGCTTCGACGCCAGAATATTGGATCATGGGCGTCTCCCCAGAGGCCTTTGGTGCCGTCGGTGCGCTCGTCAACTTCGTCGTAGCCTACTTTGTCTCGATGGCAACATCGGCACCGCCGAAGGAAATCCAGGATCTCGTCGAATCGATCCGGGTTCCGAGCGGCGCAGGAGCTGCGACAGGCCACTAACGCTTGACCTTTGCGTTAGAGACAAAAATGCGGGTCCCGCTGGTTTCAGCGGGGCCCGTTTTTGGTCGCGGAACTAATAGATGTTCGTGTTACCAAAGCCGTGGTTGTTTCGTGAGGGGATGAGTTTGACGGCCTTGTTCTCAATCAAGGGGCATGAACTCCAGGAACGGTACTCACAACTCGCGTTAGATCAGCAGCAGGAGGCCGCACAGTGGAACCAAGCAGGGACGACATTGCCGCAACGTTGCGCAGCGCAACTGGGTTCCGCAAGCTTTCGGACGCCGACCGCGAAGGATTAATCGACCACCTCTCAATAGAAAGCCAGCCTGCGGCAGCTACGCTCGTCGAATTGGGCCGCGTCCTTGAGCACGTCTACATCGTCCACTCAGGTTCACTGGAAATCCGCTCCGCCACCGGTAAGGTTTTCGCACGCCTGAAGCCGGGCGACGTCCTTGGCGCACGAGCGCCATCGGCGGACGGTCGTGCCAGCTATCGCGCCATCGCGACGGAGCAAGCCGTTGTCTTGAAGCTGCCGCGTCAAGACTTCAAGTCGCTGCTGGAGCTCCATCCCAGGTTTGAGACGTACTTTGATCGGGTGGGTTTTGAGCGCGGCCAGTCTGGCGGCACCGACGGCCTGCCGGCGCGAGACGCGGCGATCGATCTGATGACGACCACCGCCCGCGATCTGATGACCTCTGGTCCGATCACCACGCCGCCCTCGGCGCCGCTGTTGGAGTCCGCGCGGTTGATGCGTCAACACAGCGTATCCTGCCTCCCCGTCGTCGAAAATGAACGCGTTGTCGGGATCCTCACGGATACCGATCTGCGCAATCGCGTTATCGCCGAAGCCGCTGATGTGAACCGCCCAACTGGCGACTTCATGACCACGCAACCAGCGACGTTGGACTGCGACGCCCTCGCCTTCGACGCGCTTGTGCTCATGATGAAGAATGATATCTCCCACTTGCCGCTGCTCAGCGACGATCGCCTCGTCGGCATTCTCACCAATACAAACCTGGTTCGTGCTCAATCGCGTTCCGCCGTCTACATGATTGGCGAGATCCATCGTTACGAGCACGTCGCCAACATGGCGACGGTCGTTGGCCAGATACCCGACCTGCTCGTGGCCCTCGTCGAGAGTGGCGCATCGGCGCACAAAATTGGCCGGATCATTACGTCGATTTGCGATGCTCTTACCCATCGCCTCATCGCGTTGGCCGAGCAACGCTTCGGCCGACCGCCAGTCCCCTACGTTTGGGCTGCGTGCGGATCGCAGGGACGCCAGGAACAGACCGGCATTTCAGATCAGGACAACTGCCTCATAATCGACGATAGTTATGATGAAGCAGCCCACGGCGCCTACTTCACGGATCTGGCCAAGTTTATAAGCGACGGGCTCAATGAATGCGGCTACTTCTACTGCCCCGGAGACATGATGGCGACCAATCCGGAGTGGCGCCAGCCGGTCAAACGCTGGCACGGCTATTTCAGTGAATGGATCGATAATCCAGGCCCCAAGGCGCAGATGCTTGCCAGCGTTATGTTCGATCTGAGGCCCATTCATGGGAAGCTTTCGCTTTTCACCGAACTGCAAAAGGCGACATTGGAACGCGCCCGAAAGAACTCGATCTTTGTCGCGCACCTTCTCAGCAACGCTCTGACGCACACTCCACCGCTGGGCTTTTTTGGAATGTTTTCCTTGGAAGGCGGCGAGCATAGGGGAACCATGAATCTAAAACAGAATGGCGTAGTTCCCGTTGTCGACATCGCCCGTGTCTATGCGCTGGAAGCCGCAATCACGGAGGTCAACACGCATCGCCGGCTCGAAGAGGGCCGCTCGGCCAGCGTCATGAGCGAAAGCGGCGCCGCCGATCTGCTCGCGGCATTTGAGTTCATCGCCATGACCCGGTTACGCCATCAAGCGCGTCAGATCCGCGCCGGAAAGAAGCCTGACAACTATATGGCTCCTAACGAAATTTCGCATCTTGAGCGGGATCAGTTAAAGAAGGCGTTTCAGGTTGTGAAGACCATCCAGTCGGCTCTCTCGAACGCCCATCAGATTGGTGCGCGCTGACCGGACAGGAAGTTAGCTGACGGAATTGCAAGCCCATGTTTATCCACCTTCTCGCAACCCTTGCGCTGGGGGCTGTCGCCGCCGGACTCGTCTATATTATCGCGCGCCCGTTCGGCTGGAAACCGCCAAGCGTCGTGTACCCCATGGCCGCCGCGCTAGGGATACTGGCTTATACGGTTTACGACGAGTATAGCTGGTACTCGAGAGTCTCAAGCACCCTGCCAACCAGGCTCAACGTGGTCCGCACCTACGCCACCAGCATGCCCTACCAGCCCTGGACCTACGCCGTTCCACGTGTTTACCGCTTTGATGCCCTGGATCTTGGTTCATCACGAACCAATCCTAACGCTCCTGAACTCACTATGGTCGAATTACAGCGTGTGACCCGCAATGTTTCGAGTGAAACAATAAATTCAATTGTCGACTGTAAGAACCAGCGCTATGCGGAAATCGACCGGGAAACAACGTTCGCCGAAACTGGTCTGCCTACCAACGCCAGATGGCTAAATCTGGCCGATCACTCGGTGCTTCGCAAAGCCATTTGCGAGGCCGCTGCCAAGGCGAATTGAACGGATCAGTCGGAACCCCAAACATTATAGCCTGCGGTGACGCAGCGGCGAGCGCTAGTACTCCGGTCTTGGATCAAGACGCACGTGCAGCCAGGGTACACCAGCACCGTGCGTGCTAACCCACAGCACACCTCGGCCTTCCGGCCACCATGTGAGAATTTCCCTGGCAACGTTCCGCCATAGCCCGTGGCGAAGGTCCGTTGGCGCGTTTCGAAGAAACGATTTGAGATGACCGAATTCGCCCGGCGGGGCAGGAGCGACGAGTCGCGTATCACCCGAGAGGTTGTCGAATGCAGCGACACCGCTGCCAAGGTAGCCTGAAAACGCTCCAGCGTCAGCTGGCAGATGAGCCAAGTTTTGTGCCGTCGTGACCACTTGTTCTAACACCTCTTGTCCCGTCAAAGAAGGCGACGTCTCCCACAAGAAAGCGTCGTGGTCGGTTTCCAGAATGCCGGATATCAGTTCATTCCGCGCGATTGCGCGCGTCGCCCAGCTATTGACCGCCTCGCGTCAGAGCACCATAGCCTCCCCACAATAACGTGCGGTTTCTCTTTCCAAAGCCAACCAAGACGCCAAAACAGGTATGGCCGCCCCCAAAGGGACGGCCATTTAAGAGCATAGCTAAATTTTCGACTGCAGGACCCGAGCCGGGTTCAGCAATCACAACTGATCAGTAGTACGAGAACTTCTTCCACGTCACCGTAACCTTGGTTCCGACGCGGGTCCGCCGATAGAGGTCGACGACATCCTTGTTGTACATCCGGATGCAGCCCTTTGAGACAGCCGAGCCGATTGTCCAAGGCGCGTCCGTACCGTGGATACGGTACAGGCTCGACCCCAGATAGAGGGCCCGCACGCCGAGTGGGTTGAGCGGGTGGCCGCCCGGAACGTGTGCGGGAAGCTTCGGATTTTCCCGGCGCATCTCTGGTGTTGGTGTCCAACCAGGATTGACGCGTTTTTGCGAGACGCGCGTCACTCCAGACCAACGGCTCTGGGCACGCGGTACTGCGATCGGATAGCTGATGGCTTCACCGCGG
>DAOUZE010000060.1 GCA_030665765.1 Filomicrobium sp. | reverse complement strand
CGTCGGTTCAACGAACCGCCGGCCGCAAACTACGTGCGTGCGTCATCGCCAGACTGCACAACCGCATGCAGCAGCAACGTGATAAAGCCGAAGTATCACTAATTGAACAGGAGATCGAAAATCGTTTTCTGCTTGCGGCGCCGTTTTCGGTACTTGCGGTTGCGGCGGCTTTTATTTGGCTGTGCAAAGCCGAAGCCGCCGTCGTTGGCCCAAGGGGCCCAGGCCGGTCCGGAGGCGCGGCGGCGATTTCCGCGACGACGCGCCCTACGTGCAGTCAATGCGGCGTCGGAGACCCCTCGACGCAATTGGAATTGGTCGGTGACACCATCGACGCTTGCAATCGTCACTGAACCATTTTGCGACCAAGTCCATCCCGCAACCTTTTTGCCCAGACGGTGCGGTTCGATCGCGACCACGCTGGAGGTACGCAAATCAATGATCGCGGCCTGTTCCATCTCTTCGGGGCCCTTAGGGCCTTCGATGACGCCGCTGTGGTAGGTGAGAACACCGATCTGGCGAAACGGCCTCTGCTTTTCTTCCCAGGACAGCAGCCTTGGCTTGCCTTCCCCCATCATTTCAAGCGGCACACGAACCTTTGGGAGCTGGCGGTTGACCGCGAAAAAGCGACCTCGATTGGTGACAACAAACCAGCCGGCGGTGCCTAGACCTTCAACGATGCGATCGCCTTCGACTGCTTCGGGGACACCAAGCCGGGCCATTGCATCGAGTGCGCGCTTGAAACCGGGCTTGGTATCGAGGGCCTTGCTGTAAGCTTTTACGGCGGCCTCAGCGTTTCCGCGAGCTTCGTCGGCGGCAGCTTTCGCCCACAAGACTTCCGCGTTGCCGGCATCGAGCTTTGTGGCCGTCTGTATATCGCTGTTAGCGATTTCGAGCTGACCGGAGCGGATGTAGGCATAACCTCGGTAGGCGAAGGCGACAGCCGAACGCGGGTTCAACTCGATGGCCCGATTGAGATCAATGAACGCCGTTTCATGCACCTCCGCCATCGTGTGGGCCAGACCGCGCGCTTCGAACCCTCTGGCATCTTTCGGGCGCAATTCCACGAAACGGCTGAAGTCCGCGATGGCGGCTTCGAGCTGACCGGCCGACATATAGGCATTGCCTCGAAGCATGTAGGCTTCGGCATTCGAGACATCGAACGCGATGGCGCGGGACAGGTCTTCGATGGCTTCGTTGAAATGGCCAACGCGGAGTTTGGCCTTGGCGCGGTTGCGGTAACCCGATGCGAAGCGCGTATCGGAACCGACGGCGCGGGAGAAATCACGAATGGCGGCATGCGGCCGGTCGAGTTTGAGATGAGCTCGGCCTCGCCCGGCAAGAGGTGCGGCGGCGGCTGGCAACAACGTGACGGCCTGAGTGAAGTCGCGGATCGCCTTCTCGGGCTTGCCGATCTGCATCATCGCGCCGGCACGGTTATTGTAAGCTGCGGCGTATCCTGGGGCGAGCACGATGGCGCGGTCAAAATCCTTCAAGGCTTCGCCGGGCAGCCCCAGGGCGAGGAGTAGATTGCCGCGGTTGTTATAAGTGGCGGCATACTCGGGAAAGAGTTCGACAGCCTTGTTGAAGTCTTCGATGGCTTCGCGCGTGCGGCCAATGCGGACGTAAGCTACACCGCGGTCGTTGAGAATCGTGGCACGGCGGTCGTCGGCGAGAGATCGATCGCTCAAGGCGGTGGAGTAATGCTGAACAGCTTCGGTCGACTTGCCGCGCTGCAGTGCGAGAGCACCGTTGCGCACATAGAGCTGCGTCGACTCACCGACGCGGGCGGCAAGAGGCGACGGCGCGGCGGCAAGGGCCAACGCCGAGGCCAATAATGCGAGCACTGCAGCAAGATGCGCAGGCTTGCTCATGGGATGCTCTCCGTCACAGCTGCTGCTTCGCGCTTGGACAGCGCGGATGTTCGTTTGGTCTTTATAGCAGCATTCGGCCCGATTTGTGTTGCTTGGGGGTGGCAGGGTTGACCTCAGGTGAACGAGCGCCCGAGATTTTATGGCACTAGCGCTCGACCTCACGCTGTTCACGTTGTTTTGCGTGAAGATGGCGCAGGACTTCAGGGACGATCTCGGACAGGTCTTCGGCGATCAGACCGGGGCCAAAGCGATTCGCGCATTCGCCATGAATCCAAACGGCGGCGCAGGCGGCCGAGTGTGCGTTCTGACCCTGGGCAAGCAGGCCGGTGATGAAACCTGCCAGGGCGTCACCTGAGCCTGCGGTGGCTAGCCAGGGCGGAGCATTGGTGTTGATCTGAACAACGCCTGGCACCCACTCGCCGGAAGGTGGTGGCAGCGCGATTACCGTGTCAGCGCCTTTCAGCACCACGACGGCACTGCTCAACTTCGCGGCCTCCCGTGCGCGCTGGATCTTAGACCCCTCGATGTCTGGAAACAGTCTTGAGAATTCGCCTTCGTGGGGTGTCAGCACGACTTGAGACGAGCCGGGGCCAATCATATCATCCTCACGTTGCTTGATGGCCGCGAAGAGCTCGTGGCGGTCCTTTGCGTCTACGAACGACGTCAACGCGTCGGCATCGAGGACGAGGCCAGCATTGGGGGCCGCTAAGGCTTTGAAGACCATGGCGCGGGTCTTCTCGCTGACACCGAAGCCTGGTCCAATCAGAATCGCGTTCTTGCGCTTGTCGCCCAGCAATTCCTCGAGGTGCTCAGCGGTATCACACGGGGTTAGCATTATTGCCGTGAGATGGGCGGCATTTACCTGAAGGGCTTCAGATGGACTTCCCACGGTGACCAGGCCAGCCCCGATGCGGAGCGCGGCCCGGGCGGCGAGGCGCGCAGCGCCGGTCGCGGCGGGCGGGCCGGACAGGATTAAGGCGTGGCCGTAATCATATTTGTGCGCTTGAGCGCGCCGGTTCCGTATCGCATTTGTAGCTCGCCAGACGCCGTTCAGCTCGATATCGGATTTAACACCGCGTTGCGGGATCGGCTCACCACCTCTCAGCCGACAGATCGCTCCTTCCGGAATACCGATATCCGCGAGAATAACTTCACCGCAGAGGGCGCGTCCGGGGTAGATCACATGACCGGGTTTCAGCCGGAAGAAGGTTACCGTGCAATCCGCCCGAAAAACATGATCGCCAAGAGGTTCGCCGGTGGTTCCATTCAGACCGCTGGGAACATCGACGGCAAGCAAACCACAACGGCGCAGGGGAAGCTTTGTCTTCACAAGCTGAGCCAGCGCCCCCTCGAGGGGATGCGCAAGGCCGGCCCCGAAGACCGCGTCAATAGTCAGATCCGCGCTGGTCACAGCCTGTCCGGCGCCGTCGAAAGCCCCGACCGCACCCATTGCCAGCCAGCGCTGGGCCATCTCGGCAGCGTCTCCCCTCAGTTTGCCGATATCGCCGTATAAATAGACCGCGAGTTTGTAGCCTCGTTGCTTGAGATGGCGTGCCGCGACGAAGCCATCACCGCCATTGTTTCCGGGACCGCAGAGGATGACGATGCTCGCCCCCGCGTCAACCATCTTTTCAGCCTCGTCGGCGACCGCGCGGCCGGCATTCTCCATCAGGTTGAAGCTGGGCACACCGAGTTCGACGGCCAGCCGGTCGGCCTCGGCCATCTGCTCGTTGGTGAGAACTTCAAGCGGTGGCACTTTCATCAGCGATGAAACCTCGTACAAACCTTTGCAAGCAGTCGGATCAATATAACGCTCAGCGCACAGTTCAGCATTGTCCATTTTTCCATCACGGTGCCTATATTTTGGGCCCGCCAGTGACACCCAGATTGTGTAGCGCGCCCCGTAGTTGCGACAAGGCGTTCCAACCACTTAGTTTTATTTCCCATTCACCAATTGGCACAGGGCGTGCTAACCATCGCGCGATGACCGGACTGGTTGATGAAGTCAACCGGCTGGCCAATGGAGGTCCCAGGGAACCATGAAAAAGATCGAAGCAATCATCAAACCATTCAAGCTCGACGAGGTGAAGGAAGCACTTCAGGAAATCGGCCTTCAGGGCATTACCGTCGTCGAAGCGAAGGGGTTCGGCCGTCAGAAGGGACACACTGAGCTCTATCGTGGCGCCGAGTATGTCGTTGACTTTCTACCCAAGGTGAAAGTTGAAGTCGTGCTTGGAGACGAGATGATCGACACGGCCGTCGAGGCGATCCAAAAAGCCGCAAAAACCGGCCGAATCGGTGATGGCAAGATTTTCATCTCAAGTGTCGAAGAGGCGATCAGGATCAGGACCGGAGAAACTGGTTCCGAGGCCATCTGAAACTAGGCTCTGATCTAGCGCTTACAATTCCCGCCGTCGAATACCACGCTCGAGAATTACCTCCGCAAATTGATCCAACTTGCTCCAACCCGGGGAGACTTTATGAAAACTGAAAGCGATGTCGTCCAGCTCATCAAGGACAAAGACGTAAAATTCGTAGATTTCCGGTTCACTGATACGCGCGGCAAGATGCAGCACGTGACCGCAGATGCTTCCTGCATCGACGAAGAACTGCTGAGCGAGGGCTATGCCTTCGACGGCTCCTCGATCGCCGGGTGGAAAGGCATCGAAGCCTCTGACATGCTGCTGATCGCCGATATGGAGTCGGCTCATATCGATCCGTTTTTCGCGCAGACCACGTTGGCCCTATTCTGCGATATCCGTGAGCCTTCGACCGGCCAGGCCTATGAGCGCGATCCACGTTCGATCGCCAAGAAGGCCGAGGCCTATATGCAGTCGAGCGGTGTCGGCGACACGGTATACTTCGGCCCCGAGGCCGAATTCTTCATGTTCGACGATGTGCGCTTCAGCGCCGAGCCTTACAACACCGGCTTCCGCGTTGATTCGACGGAACTGCCGTCAAATATGGGCACCGAATACGAGATGGGCAATCTCGGTCACCGCCCGCGCACCAAAGGCGGCTACTTCCCCGTACCGCCGATCGACAGCGGTCAGGACATCCGCTCCGAGATGCTCGCAGTGATGGCCGAGATGGGTGTTTCGGTTGAAAAACACCACCACGAAGTAGCGGCCGCTCAGCACGAGCTGGGTATCAAGTTCGCGCCAATCAAAACTGTCGCCGACCACTTGCAGATTTATAAGTACGCGATCCATAACGTGGCACAGGCGTATGGCAAGACCGCTACCTTCATGCCGAAACCGGTATTTGGTGATAACGGTTCGGGCATGCACGTCCACCAGTCGATCTGGAAGGGCGGTCAGCCGATGTTCGCAGGCGACAAGTATGCCGACTTGTCGGAAAGCTGCCTGTTCTATATCGGCGGCATCCTCAAGCACGCAAAGGCTATCAACGCCTTCGCCAACGCTTCGACGAACTCCTACAAGCGCCTGGTGCCTGGCTATGAAGCTCCGGTCCTTTTGGCCTATTCGGCCCGCAACCGGTCGGCCTCGTGCCGCATCCCCTACACCACCAGCCCGAAAGCAAAGCGCGTCGAGGTTCGCTTCCCGGATCCGACAGCCAACCCGTACCTGGCCTTCGCAGCGATGCTGATGGCGGGCCTTGACGGGGTAAACAACAAGATCCATCCCGGTGACCCGATGGACAAGAACCTCTACGACCTACCGCCCGCAGAACTCGCGGAAATCCCGACAGTAGCTGGCTCGCTGCGTGAAGCCCTCGAGAGCCTCGATCAGGACCGCGAATTCCTCAAGGCCGGCGGTGTGTTCTCTGACGACATGATCGATGCATACATCGAACTCAAGATGGAAGAGAACATGCGATATGAGATGACACCGCATCCGGTCGAGTACGACCTGTACTACTCAGCCTAAGCAGCACCGATTACTGCGGCCGACTCCAGATCACGGAGCTGCGGCTGTCGAATACTCCACAACGGCCCGGGCAAACGCCCGGGCCATTTCTTTGTTTATATTCATTACTAATTCGAGTGGCTTTCGGAAAGGCCACGCAATTGATTATTAAAGGCAATTGAGCTGACCGAAGAATGGTCAGCTGAAACATCGACAAGCGAAGATCAGGGCGCGACGTTTGCACCGCAAAAACGAATCGGGATTGACATCGAAACGGCATCGGCGCACCATATTTTTAAAGGATCACGAAGGAGGTCTAAGAAAATGCTTCCACCTGGTCGAAATTGAGGACTGACAACTCAGTGAGCTATTCGCTGCAGTCGCAGTCCCTATAGACATCCCCGAAATTGCGCGGGCCAAGGTCGATTTACCCGTAAGTTTCGTATGCTGCAAACGCGGATACTCGACAGCACGAAGCAGCGATTTTTTCTGCCATGCGCGCTGCTCCGAGATGAGCGTAACGAATTGACCGAAGCCTGATATGACCTGATGTAATCGGGCCCGGCGTACAATAGGTGAGAAAACGACAGCGCATTGTTCCATGGAGTTCGGCGCCCATTTAGAGATGGGGCGAATTTAAAAATTGGACGACCGCGTAAAGAAACTCACTTGAAATTAAAACGCCAATCCCATTGCAACGATGGAGCCCGGGGGGTCGAAAGATCCCCACGGGCTCTTGATTTTAAGTGACCTCAATAAAAATCCTTATAGATTAGCGAATATACACTCGATCCAACGATTTGCCCAAGCGCCCGACTTCGCTGCGCGCTCAACCATGCGCGGCGCGCATCGCCAGAGGTAAAACTTCGGCGAATAGTTCGACTTCGGCATCCATACCTGCCGTGACTCGGATGCAGCGATTTAGGGGTGCGGTGCCGGGCATTCTAATGAATACGTCGCGAGCCAGGGTTTCTTCGAGGATGCGACGGGCGAATGCTGCGTCACGTCCGCAATCAATGGCAACGAAGTTGGTCGCGGACGGCAGGGCGGCAAGTCCGTTATCGGCAGCGACGCGGGTGATTCGCGTTCGGGCCCGTGAGATGAGACCAACAGCATGGGTGAGATAGTCCTGGTCCTGTAAGGCTGCGAGTGCACCAATCTGACCAACGCGGTTGATGCCGTAGTGGTTACGTACCTTGTCGAAGGCCGCGATAAGGCCCGCCTCGCCGACGCAGTATCCGATCCTTGCACCGGCCATTCCGTAGGCCTTGGAAAAGGTGCGGTAACGCAGCACTTGCGGATTTTCCATGTCGATTGGGGACAGGGTGCCTGCCGGGGCGGTATCGCAATAGGCCTCATCGAGAAGCAAAAGCGTCGTCGGGGGTAGATCCGCAATGAGAGCTTCAATCTCGCTGGCCGACCACCAGGAGCCCATTGGATTATCAGGATTTGAGACGTAAAGGACCTTCGCGTTTTCGGCACGGGCAGCATCAAGCAGAGCAGCAAGATCTTCCTTATCATCGCGGTATGGCACTTTGACCAAGCGGCCGGCATGTCCTGTTACATGGAAGTTGAACGTCGGATAGGCACCGTCCGACGTCACAACGGTGTCGCCGCGTGCAAGGACAAGGGCGCATGTGAGACCCAGCAGCCCGTCGATGCCTTCGCCGACCACGACGTTGCCGACACCAGTTCCAAGGAAGACGGCGATCGCTTCGCGCAGCTCGTGGCTCTCCGGATCGGCGTACATCCAGTTGCCGTCCACCGCCACGCGCATGGCAGCGCTGGCTGAAGGCGCCGGACCGAAGCCGCTTTCGTTTGCTCCGAGGCGGGCACGAAAAGGGCTGCCACGGACGCGCTGCAATGCCTCTGGGCCGACGAACGGGATAGTGTCGGGTAAATCCGCGGCGTGCGCGGTGAGAAACCTCGATGATGCGCGCGTCATATCAAGCACAGCTCCGCCAACTCTCGACGCATCTTAGCCGGCATGCTGGCCACCTGTGAATCAGTTGCGTAGCCAAGATCGAGGGGAGCATCATTGGCTGTTAGATAGCGCCACCCCTGGAACGCGCGGCGGGGCGTTGGGCGAACGGGTGTCAGCTCGGGATCAAGGAGCAAGAGACAGCAGCGTCGTCCGTCCTCCTTGGTTCCTTCTTCGAACCCGACAAGGCGCTGGCGGACCTGTATCACTCCCTTGATGACCCAGTAGAGCGATCCACCGTCAAGCAGTTCGTCGGTACGTTTGGGGGCTTTATATGTTGTATGAGCAAGCTTCCCCAGCGGGCGCTGGCGGCTTGCTTTTTCGAGCCGGTCTGCCTGCCAGCGAGCCAAATCCTCGATTGAGTGCGCTCCAACGCAAAGCTTGACAAGATTGAGTGTCATCGCGCCGCTTTTTCGTCGTTCGATTGCCATGCCAGTTCGCTACGAATATCGATAAAGAGCCCATGTCCAGGCCGGTTGCAAGTTACAGTGGTAATTGAAGCGTGGATCACCAAACGCACCAGGGCGTTGTGCAAATCCGGCAACGGAGGTTTGCCTGTTGATTCGGAATCAAAGTAAACATTGAACCGATCCAGAGTAGGTATGAATTGCCAGCTTGCAGGCACCCGCGGCAGACCGCTTCGACAGGGCACGTCTTAATGCCCTAGTTGGGTCTGATTTGTCAGAACACATTCAGCATCACTCACAGCGCTGGAGAGCATTTCCATTAAGATAATCGGGCGATTTGCGCCAAGCCTACTCCTCATCGGTTGGATCGGGTTGCTTAGTGGATGCGCCGCTACAAACGCTCCAACGCTGACTACCGGTAATCTCAACAATACTGAGGAAGAGCTCAGCTGCGGGCGCATTATCGGACGCATGAAGGTGGGGATTCTCAGCCTGCGCGGCGAGAGTTCGAGAACGCGCACGTCGTCGCTGTCGCAGGGATTGCAATTCTTCGGGACCGGTGTGGGGATGACCGCGGGTTCGGCAGCCGATCCTGAGGGCACCGTGGCAAGCAAGCTCGCCCAGCTTGAAAGCTACAACAACAAGCTGAAGGAAATGGGCTGCAAGAGCTATGACCTACAGGCGGAGCTACAGCAGACCGACATGAGCATCATGCCGCGGCCGCAGTAGGCTCATGTTTTCGGGCTCGGGAACAGGTCGTCTGTGCGGCCGGTAAGCCAGTATCCGAGAAGCCCGATCCATTCGCGGATACCAAGGTCAAGGCGCTCGAGGCCCGATGGAATCGACGAGAACATACGCACGAGGTCACGGGCGTCGCGGGTGCGGTAGTCAACAGAAGCTGCGGTCACATCGAAGCCCGCGGCGCGGAAGGTCCCGATTGACCGCGGCATGTGGTAGGCCGACGTGACAAGAAGCCAACGCTCGCCGGGGTTCGGCTCCAGAAGCTCTCTGGTCAATGTTGCATTCTCATGGGTGTTACGGGATTTTGATTCCAGAACAATGCGTTGCGGCGGGATGCCAACGTCTTGCAAGAATTGGCTGACCGGACCGGCGGCATCGCTGCCCCAGGCCAGAAGACCGCCGACACCTCCGGTGAACACAACCTTCGCCCGCGGCCAGCGCCGGGCCAGGCGCACGCCCTCGGTCAATCGTTCGGCAGCTTCGTTGATTGCCAAGCCGTTCCGACCGGCGCTAACCCAGCCATCTTCAAATCCACCCAGAATGATGATCCCGGCCACAGGTTCGGTTGCGGCGGGAAGGGATTCGCCTGCGAAACGTTGCTCAAGCGGCAGCACGAGGTAATTGCCGATCGGCAGGAAGCCGCCGGCCAACATCAAAAACAGGCCACTGAACGCCAAAGTCAGCCCGAGTCTGCGAAAACGGGTTAGCGCCAGGATGAGAAGCCCCGAGAGCAGTGCGATCGCGAACAATGAGGATGGCTGTGCCACGAGCCAGAAAACCTTGGAGGTGAAGTGGAACATTGGGGACCGCCGCGTGAACAGGTCGAATAGGCGTTGTTAGCATCACCGAAAAGGCGGCCTTGTGACAAACGAGCCGCTAGAAAAACCGCGCAGAAGACTTCGACGGCCGTTTTCGCTATAGAATTCCGTCAAGGAGAACCACGCCCGATGGACGATAGCCAAGATGCAACCGTACACGATGGGCCGACTGCGGCACCCTGGCCACCGATCCTGATCGTGATGGCGGTGCTCGTCGCGGTGTTGCTTGGTTATCTCGCCCCGCTGCCGTGGCCTGGACTCGACGATTGGCCGGCTCGGGTGGTTGGTATCACAATCGGCACTACCGGTCTGGCGCTGGTCTTATGGGCGATCACCACGCTGAACCGGCATGAAACGGCAGTGATGCCGAATAAGAGTGCGAGCAACCTGGTCACCAGTGGGCCATTCCGGTGGGTCCGCAACCCGATTTACCTCGGTGACGTTCTCATTTTTCTGGGAGTGGCGGAGGTAACGAAGAACATCTGGTTCGTGGTCCTCGGGCTGGTTTTCGCCGGCCTTGTCACCTGGCTTGCGATCCTGCCGGAAGAACGCCATCTTGAAGCGAAATTCGGCGACGAATATCGCGCGTACAAGGCCAAGACCCGCCGTTGGATCTGACACTGGCAATGGGGCCCCATGAGCCGCGATTACGCCGAAAAAGAGCGAGAATTCATTGAGAGTCTCAAGGCCGACACCGGCCGCGACCTCGGTGAATGGATGAATGCGATCGGCGCGCAGAATCTTGCCCACCGCAACGATACTATCGACTGGTTGCGTCAGAAGGGTTTTTTGTTCTCCTGGGCCTCCTGGCTTGAGCGCATTCACCACAACGGCGGCAAGCCGATCTATTACGATGAAGCGGCACCGAAACCACCGGTGCAGGCGGCACCAGAGGTCCTTAGGGAGACGCCGCCAGAAGCCGCGCCGCCGGCTGTGAAACTCCGCGTTGTGCGGACGCCCCCTCCGCCAGAACCTGCAGCCCCGCAAACACCGATGGGCCCAACCGCGAGCATTCCTCGCAGCAACCGGCTAACAACCGAAGTCAAGGCGGCAATCGCCTCAGCAAAAGCCTACGCGCCGCTTGCGGGGTTCTTGATCCGGAGAGTCAGCGAAGCCATTCCAGACACCCGGTTAGAGGCGGGGCGATTGCACATTGCCATGCACACCGGACCTGAACCCTTCGGGCTTTTGGCGATCGGCTCCAAGGACCTCAAACTTGCATTCGCCGGCCCGCCTGGAGTGTACGAGGCATCTTGTGAAAAGGCTCGCCTGGCAAACCTGGGTGCGCCGATGCCAGCTGGCTTGACGCATATGGTCCGGTTGACGGATGCCCGGCAAATTGATCAGGCTTTTGTGGACAGGCTGCTCGCGGCTCGATCCCGCGTCCACAGATGAAACAAAAAGCCAAGCCATTTCAATATTTAGGTGTCATTTCGGCGGATCCTTGTTTGCCAATCGCGACGTCAACAACCATGTGTTTGCCATCATCGCGTGATTAAAGATCTTGTGGTCGGAGGTCACTTTTATGAGACTTTACAATCGCGGTCTTGCGCTGCCGGCGGCGTGCTCCATGGCACTGCTGATGGCGGCTGGCATCCCGGCGATGGCCCAGACCACCTATCGCGATACGATTGGCGAGCTGATGGGTCAGGTCACCGGGAATGGTGCAGCGACCGCGGATGAAAAGAGACCGACCCCCGACCCGCGCGAGAACGACAAGTACTACCGCCAGGCCCGCGACCTCATGCAGGCAATCGACGCGATCCTGAAGGATACAGCAAAGCATCGCTCGGACGCCCGCAAACTACCACGCAAGGACGAGTTCATCGTTACGCCCTTGTGGACTGAAACCCGCGAAGATCGTGAGAGCCGTATCCGGGCACTGCTCGACAGCGCCCTTAGCATCGTCACGGATGCTCCTGTTGTTGAGGTGCAAAAGAAAGTCGAACGGCTGCGGCACAATATCCGCGACCTCGAAGACAACATCGTCCATCTCAAGGAAAAACAGCTGACGGCACCCGAGGACGGCGTGCTGCCAGGGATGCTGACCGATACGGTCGCCAGTCTGGCGACTGAAATCAAGGACGCCGAAGAACGCATCGACAAGAACAGAGCCGAGATCACTGCCGCCAAAACGGAGATCCGCACGGCCCTCGTAGAGTCTGGGATCGAGCTTGGCGACGGCCAAATCGACCTTCTGCTCGATAGTGTACTTTCAGGCGACCTGGTTCGGCTCGTCGCGGCCTTCAACGCGGCCAAGCTTATTGACTCGCAACTCGCCGACCGGCTGTCCGCCAGCGGCGACAACATGAAAGCGGCACGTAAGTATTTCGCAATGCACGCGGCGCTGTTCGCTATGCTTGTGCAAGCGCAACAGGCAACGATCAACAAAATCGACCAGAATTATATTCCGAAGCTGGATGCCATTCTCAAAGACATCCGATCGGCCAATTCTAAAACTCGTCGATTGCTGAAAGGTGGCGGCAACCGCCCCGATCAGATCCGTGCGCTCAATGCTAACTTGAAAAGCCAGAAGATTGCTGAAGAAGCGGCACGCGGATACCGTCGCTACCTGACACAGCAGCGAGAACAACTGGCGCGAGCACGATCACGCGCGACGCACGATTTGAACATAGCGGACAATACCTTCGAAACGGTGGAAGCCAGCTTCCAGCTGCGCTCATTGATGCGGGATTCGGCTGCCTCCTTCGAAGCAATTCAAAAGCTCGAAGCGCCAACCTTCGATCAGATCTTCAAGAATGAAGAGTTGCGCAAGGAATTCGAAAACTTAACTCGCAAGCTTGATATCCCGACGAGTTGAATCCCGGCTATCAGATTAGCTCGTCCAAAGACCGCAACTGAAGCCTTGCCTGCGGCACTTGCAACGCAATCGACCCGAGCATTTCCGGCCCTGGATCAAAGTCGAGGAGCTTCCA
Source organism: Filomicrobium sp. (assembly GCA_030665765.1). Lineage (GTDB taxonomy): Bacteria > Pseudomonadota > Alphaproteobacteria > Rhizobiales > Hyphomicrobiaceae > Filomicrobium. Next base: position 2,380 of record DAOUZE010000060.1, on the reverse strand, counting down.
TGCGCGAGCGGCTTCAGCATTGTTGTCGATCGCTTTAATGCGCGCCGATTCGTCAGGACTGAGCGCCACTTGGAAGCTATCTAGACCGCGCGCGATGCCCTCGCCGGTGGCCTTCAGGAACGCCTCCTTGCGGGTCCAGCACCTGAAGAAGGCCTGCTGCTGCTGAGTTTCGGGTAGGGAGTTGAGTTCAGTGACTTCACTCGCGGCAAAGAAACGTTGTGCAAGACCGTCATGGGCGATGCGGATGGACTCGATATCAATTCCTAGCGGACTTGTGCGGCAGACACCCAGCGCAGCCGTGCCGCCCGAATGACTAAGATTGAAGTGTGGTCCCCGCGTTGGAGCACGGAGGAACGGCTTTCCGGTTTTTGTCGTGGTTAAATTCAGCGCGTCGGGTGGATCCCCGATGTCGTGAGCGAGGATCTGGCGCAAACGGCCACGGCCGACGATAAAGCGATGCTGGTGTTCTGGATCAAGGAAACGCGCGGCGCGGGCCAACTCATCTTGCGACAGGGTCGATCGCAGTTGCTCGACGACTGTGTCGTCTTGATCGATTTGGAAAACCCAGACCTCGACCAAATGCTCTGCGCAGCGTTCGTGCAGGGCGGTGTTTTCGTCGGCCGCAGTCATCGCAGATACGGCGCTGCCGGCTTAGATTTCTCGGGGCCGGAGTAATGCCAGCTCGTTGTGCTGGCAGCTGATGGCAGGCTGTAGGACGGCGGCGTCTCCGCGCCATCTGAACGAGCCGTCGTTTTCTTCCAAGGCAAAACCTCCTCCCCCACTGCAGCAGGCTTGGCGACTGCGGGCTTCGGGCGCGGGTTTGAGGTTTTCTTCTTCGACATTCGATTTGTGATGCTCCGATCTCGGGGCGCGGGCGCGATGAGTGTCACCGGAAGGGCTGCCGCCGAATCAGGTGCCGGTTCGGCGTTCGTCCCGCGTAACATGGATATCGCTCCGTAGAAGGGCATCAGGCGTGGCACCGTTCGGCTGTTGGCCAGCTTCGACGCGACCGTGTCACGATACTCAGCGACGAGTCCGCTGCGCGCTATCAAGGGTGTGCGATGGCGCAGATGCACGACCTTGAAGCCTCTATTTTTCAGTCCTTCGAGGATGGCGGGCAGAGCCTTGGCCGTCCCGGGCTTAATGTCGTGAAAGAGCAGAATACCACCACCACTGTTTTCCACGCGCTTCAGAGTTAGACGGATTAGTTCGTCCGGGTCGGCGATGAAACTGTCATCAGAGACAACGTCAACTGTGAAGGTGGCAACGCCGCGTTTTTGCAGGTAGCCGAGCAACGCCGCGGAATCGTTCAATCCGGTAAAGCGAAAGAACGGGGCGATACCGCCTCCCGTCGCTGCATCCAGCGCCGCAAATCCGCGCTCGATTTCGTCGTGGGCCCGCTTTGCCGGCATTTTTGGAAGTTGTCGCGGGTGCGCCCAGGTGTGGCCGCCAAGGGTATGACCACGGGTGATAATGTCGCGGGCGATATCAGGATAAGTGACCGCCATTTTGCCGACGGAAAAAAACGTGGCGCTGGTACAATGGAGTTCAAGCGTATCCAGGATGCGGGGCGTCACCCAGGGGCTGGGGCCGTCATCAAAGGTCAGCACAACCTCTTTAGGGCGCAGGAACGAGGGCTCGCGCTGTTGCTTGGTCAACCCCCCAAAAATGGGGCCGCCGCTGGGGTCGACTTCAACGATGCGTTCAAGCCCAATCGCACGCTCTGGATCAGCGCAATCGCTAGCGATTGCTGGAGCGGCTATGAGCGCGCAGGCAGCTGAGATCGATGCGGCTATTAGGCCTCGCATACAGGGTCCCTTGTGGTGCCTCTGGGAAAGGGCGTCGCGGTCCAAATAATCATCTAAACGCAAGTTTAGCGGATCAGAAGGCGGGTTGATGGCGTTTTCAAAGCGTTAGTCTGACCGCAGGAGCTTAAAATTGTATTCATACGTGAGCGCAGTAGAAGCCACGCGCCCCACTCGACAGCCTGTCTATGCCAGCTAAATGACCCGGTAAAAATTAGTTGTTGAACACTTCGCGACGCCATTCTTCTTGAAACGCGCCTTCTAGGGCGACAGAATCGCTGATGTCTGCAGGCGGGTTGGCCTTTTTGGCGTTCCTCGGCCGGTTCTGCTTAGAACTCGAATTGTCTCTAGGCCGCGCTTCGCGTAATTCCTCAATGGGCGGACGCGGTAACCCGGAACGCTCTGGCAGTGGGCCTTTGAAGAGCCCCGGAGGTGTGATTTTCAATGGCACGGCGACGGGAAACTCATCCGGGCTGGATACAGGCCAAACGATTGAACGTGCGGCCAGGGGACGGCTTGATGCAATTTTTTTACGCCGGTTCGCCTCACGCTTCGCCATCTGATCGTATTTGGCC
>DAOUZE010000073.1 GCA_030665765.1 Filomicrobium sp. | reverse complement strand
CCTTGGAGGCAATGGCGCCGAAGGTGACATCGGCTTGGTCAACGAACGCGGCAGGCAGACCGTCCATATCGACGGCGGCGAAGGCAACATCACCCTTGGCGGCAACGGCAGCCAGGGTGACATCACGCTGCTTGACCATCGAGGAAAACAGACGATCACTCTGGACGGTGGAGAAGGCAACGCCGTCCTTGGCGGTAATGGCAGCGAGGGCGATATCACGCTGGTCAATGGACGCGGACGGCAAACCATCCACCTCGACGGCGGTGACGGTAACATCTGGCTCGGTGGCAACGGTAGCGTCGGTGACATCACATTGATGCACCGTAAAGGGCAACAGACCATCCACATCGATGGCGGAGACGGCAACATAATTCTCGGTGGGAATGGCGCGGAGGGCGATCTGACGCTGGCTGATGAACGTGGTCAACAAACCGTTCACATCGACGGCGGGGAGGGCAACGTTACGCTCGGCGGCAACGGGCACGACGGCGACATCATAATGTCGACGTCGTCAGGGGTTTGCCGCATCGAACTTGAAGCTCACGATGGCAACATCCGCGCCAATAATGCACAGGGCGAGACGTCCGTCGAGATTATTGGTGGCTCAGGCGAGATCAAGGTCAAAGGCGACAACGTCAAGGGTGCCGACCACGTTTTCGCGGCTGATTATGACCTGCTGCCACTGGCTCAAGTTGAAGAGTTCATTTCCGCAAATCGCCATCTACCAGGCGTTGCTCCGGCTGCAACCATGCGCGCGGAAGGAGTCGGCATGAGCCAATTGGCTATGCAGCTTTTAGAAAAGGTCGAGGAGCTGACCCTGTACGCGATTAAGCAAGACCGGCGCATCGCAGCCTTAGAACGCAAACTGAAGGCCAGGAAATAGTATCGTTGAACGCATACTAAATCGGCGGCTGGAACCCTTGGTCCCAGCCGCCGTCTTCGTTTTATGCTTCAAGGGGGGCGGCCGCCTCAGCGCATCAGTGAGCACAAAATGTCCCACAGGATCGAACCGCCGCCAACGACGATCAGAAGCCCACTGATAATCTCCTCCAAAACTCCGGTGCCGACGAGACTAGGAAAGATCGGACCCAGAGTGTCTCCGAACAAGTAGGTGCAAATGACGCCGGCGATCATGCCGACGATCGTATTCGAGCCGCGGCCGCACCCGCGAAACATCGGGCAAAAAAGATTACCGCCGATCGCGCCGCCGCCAGCGAAATGGGTTGTTTCATTGTTCTTTCCCATGTTCTTGCCGGTGTATCGCCGAAAGCCAATTCGGCACTGTCGCATTAGCGGGAATACAAGACGCGCATAACCGTCGAAAACGAACGACTTAATCTTGTGCGGCTTTGTAATCGGAGCGATGGCGGCCGCGTCGGCGGGAGCTGTGATTTCAACCTCGAATCTCGCCCCCGGTTGCCTTGCCGACAGCAGCAATCACTTTGTCGGAGACGGCATCGATCTCTTTGTCGGTCAAGGTGGCGCCGATGGGTCGCAGCGTCACTTCAACGGCGAGGGACTTCTTGCCATCTTCGGCGAGTTTGCCGCCTTCGAAGAGGTCGAACACGCTGACCGAGGTGATGAGCTTCTTATCGGCACTCTGGGCGGCGCGCACGACATCGCCAGCGGCGATGCCGCTATCCAGCACAAAGGCGAAATCGCGCCGCACAGGCAGTAGATCCATGTTGTCCAGTGGGGGCCTTTTGCGGCTCTTTTTCTTTTCTGGCGGCAGCGCATTGAGGAAAATCTCGCAACCGACCACCGGCCCCTCCACATCGAGGGCCGCAAGGGTGAGCGGGTGGAATTCACCGAAATGGGCCAGCGCGACCTTGGGGCCCAGCCGGATAACGCCAGAGCGTCCGGGGTGGAACCAGCTCGGTGCATCGCGGGTAATCATCAGCTTTGCGGGATCGAGGCCGAGGGCTGCCAGAACAGCAGCGACATCGGCCTTGGCATCGAAGATATCGGCGTCGCTGGCCGCCCCCTGCCAATGCCGGCCACCACCGGTCAGGATGGCGGTGCCTGCGCGCACACCGGACGCGCACTGCAACTGGTCGTCAGCCGCCGCGCCACGGTAGGCCTGTCCAAGTTCAAACAAACCAACGTCGGCGAAGCCACGATTCCGGTTGCGCTGTACAGCGGCCAACAGGCCCGGCAGGAGACTTGGCCTCATATTACTGAGTTCGCTGGAAATCGGATTGTCGAGAACCAGTTCGGTTTGTCCTCCGCCGAACGCCGCTGCTTCGGTATCGGGAATGAAGGACCAGGTCACCGCCTCGACGAGGCCGCGTGCGGCAAGCGTGCGACGGGCACGGCTGGCGCGCCGCTGGCTGCTGGTCAGCACCGGACGGGCCACGCCCGTTACGCGCCGCATTGGCGTCGAGGGAACGTTATCGATACCGGCGATGCGGGTGACTTCCTCTACAAGGTCGGCGGGGCCGTGGATGTCAGGCCGCCAGCTCGGCACGGCAACCGTCAGCATTGTTCCCTCACCCGTGGCCGTGCAACCAAGCGCTTGCAGTGTATTCTTGATTTCGCTGGTGGCGAGCTGCAATCCGGTAAGACGCTCGACCTGGCCGGTGTTGAACTCGATCTTGAGGTCGGCTTTCGGCGGCGCACCGGCAACTTCGGCACGGGAAGGCTCGCCGCCGGTCAACTTGAGGATCATGTCAGTGGCAAGGTCGAGGCCGGGCCGCACAGAAGCTGGGTCGACACCACGTTCAAAGCGGTAGCGGGCGTCTGTCACGAGGCCGGCCTTACGGCCAGTGACTGCGGTCCGGACCGGATCGAACCAAGCGCTTTCAATCAGCACGTTGGTGGTTTCTTCGGTGCAGCCGGTGGCCTCGCCGCCGATGACACCGCCAAGGCCCAAGGGACCGTTGTCGTCGGCGATAACGCACATCGCCTCGTCGACCACGTGGGTCTTGCCGTCGAGGCCTGGGAACGACTCGCCAGACTTACCCAGGCGCGCGCGAACGGCCCCGTTCAACTTGTCCGCGTCGTAGACGTGCAGCGGACGGCCACGGTCGAAGGAGATATAGTTGGTGACGTCAACGAGGGCATTAATAGGCCGCAGGCCGATCGCCTTGAGGCGGTCTTGCAGCCAAGCCGGCGAGGGACCGTTTTTGACGCCCTTGACGTAGCGACCAGCGAATACTGGGCAGGCATCTTCGGTTCCCTTGGCGAATTCGAGCTCGATCGCAACGGGACAATCGTAATCGCCCTCAACTTGCGCCGACTCCGGTTCGGCTTTCAACTTACCGAGGCCGGCGGCGGCCAGATCCCGCGCGATCCCGCGCACGCCGGTACAATCAGGACGGTTGGGTGTGAGGCCAACGTCGATCACGGGATCATCAAGACCGGCGGCTTTGGCGTAGGATTCACCGATGGACCCAGCATGGGATACGTCGACGTCGATGATGCCCTCGCTATCGCCCGACAGCTCCAATTCGGCGGCCGAGCACATCATACCGTTGGAAACGACGCCGCGGACCGGGCGCTGGACGAGGGTGACATCGAGGCCGGGCACGTAAGTCCCAATCGGTGCGAAGACGCCCAACATGCCGGCACGCGCGTTTGGTGCGCCGCAGACAACCTCGACGGGCCTCTCCCCTGGGGTCACCTCAACCTGCAGCACCTGAAGTTTGTCGGCGTTTGGGTGTTTTCTGGCCTCAAGAACACGCGCGATCCGGAAACTCGCGAGCTTCGCGCCTGGGTTCTCGACTCCATCAACTTCCAGGCCGATGGCCGACAGCTTGGTCGTGATCTGCTCCAGCGTGGCTGACGTCTCGAGGTGGTTCTTCAGCCAGGACAACGTGAATTTCATTCGGTCTAACCTTCAATCATCATAGTCGGAGCGCAGGGCCGTTTGCCCGTGGGAACATCAGGACGGGGGCGACTGATCGCGGCGGGCTGGCCTGAGGCGCAGGCGCAATCCGCGGCGACGTAACCCCCTGTTACTCGCCTCCAATCCGTAAGAGCGGCGCGCACGCCCGATGCGAACCCAGATCCAGACGAACGACACCAAAATGCGCATCAGCGTCAAGGCATAGTAGATCCTGAACACGAAGCAATAGACGACGAACCAGCTATTCGACCTGTTCATCAGGATCGGGGACATCGACAGCTCGAAGTGCTCCATGATGTCGAAGAAGCCGCCGCGTAAAACGAGATCGAGGGTAAACATGGCCGCGCCGATGGGCCCGGCGGCAACTGGCTCACCGCTGCGGTAGATGAATAACGGATAGCCCGCCGACTGCAGCATCAAACAACTGACCGTGAACAGCACATAGAACACGAGCATCGAGATGCCCATGAACCGGTAGTACAAAACCGCATGGCGCAAGGTCTCAACGCTGAAGCCGTACTGAATCCAGCTGTCGAGATCGCGGTGTTTCATGTCGTGGTAGAACCACGTCAGAACAGCGACAACGACCATGGCGATCGATAGAACGACCGCGAATGTGATCGATAGGCTCATGAGTCAAAGCATTGGCTGGCGTCGACAATCCGGTGTTTCCGACGCGCTGAAAGTGTCCGGGCCGTTGGATTACCCGCCAGCATCAGCCGCGCATACGCCGAAGCAATCGCGGCGTCGGGTAACTGTCAGCGGGAAGGCCGTACTTGATCTGCATCTTCTTAACGGCGGCGCGCGTCTTCGAGCCGATGATACCGTCGATCTTGCCGACATCGAAGCCGCGTCGGACCAGAATCCGCTGTAACTCCTTCGCCTCTCTCAGCGATAGCGCCGGGATGTCCCGGTCGCGCCCCTGCATGGGCCCGCCGGTGCGACCAATGCGAGTCGCCAAGTAGGCCGCCGTGATGCAGTAGCTGAGAGAGTGATTCCACTGCGTGTAAACGTCGAAGTTGGAATAGGCCAAGAAGGCTGGCCCTTTACGGCCCATCGGAATCACAAGCGAGGTTGGCATATCATCGGATTTGAGTGGACGGCCCTTGGCATCGGTGACACCCCATTCGTCCCATTGTGAGCGCGGCAGCTTGATTGAGAGATCGGCTTTCTCCCAAGGCAGGTTGGGGGGCAAGCGGACTTCCTGCAGCCAGGGTTCACCTCGCCGCCAGCCCAGATGCTTAATGAAGGCGGCGGTCGTGCCGATGATATCGGCATCGCTTTTGAACAGGTTGCGGGTACCATTACCGTCGTAATCGACTGCATGCTCGAGATAATGCTTGGGCAGAAACTGGGTCTGGCCCATTTCTCCGGCCCATGAGCCAATCATATCTCTGGGCTTAACCCAGCCTTTATCGAGGATTTTTAGCGCATACATCAATTCTCCGGTGAACAGCTCCTTGCGGCGACAATCATAGGCGAGCGTAGCCAGTGCCCGCAGGATCGAGTACTTGCCCATGCCGACGCCGAAATCACTCTCAAGAGCCCAAAAGGCGGTAATTACCTCCGGAGGGACACCATAATCACGCTCGGCCCGCTCAAAGATATCACGGCGTTTTTCGATCTTGCGGCGACCGGTTTTGATGCGGTTATTAGTGGCCAGCCTCTTGGAGAAAGTGGCGAAGCTTTGCGCAAAGAAGCCCTGGCGCCTGTCGCGACTAATGATTTTTCTATCAAGAGTGACACCATCGAGGGCGCGAGAAATCGTGCGCTGGGAAATGCCTTCCGCCCGCGCTTGACGCCTAAAGTTGTTCAGCCAAGTAGAGAATCTGCCGGAGTTTCTACACTCGGCCGCAGCATGTTCTGGAAACGAAACGACGGAGGCGACGGAAACCAACAGCGTCGCTATCATTATTGGACCGTAGGCCAGTCTCGCCATGGATCATCCTCAGTCTTGCTCGGGCAGCACCGGCCCACAATTTTCGATGCCGGCAACTGAACTTTAGCGGCAGCTACCGTCAAGCCGGCTGTCCACGCAAAGAATGATGCGGGTTTTTTAGTATTTGTATGACGATGCGGTGGTGCCAGATCTGTGGACTCACCGAAACAGCGCGCAGGCAAACCCGCACGCCTCCAATAGAATAAAGTCACCAACCCGGTGGCTACTTCTTGTCATTCAAGTTGTTCGACCACATCGACATGGCGGAGGCCATGTTGCGCTGCCACATCTCGGCAGCCTGCATCCACATTTGGAACGGTGCCATCGCCATGCCGGCCATACCAGGCATATTGGGCATGCCAGGCATGCCAGGCATATTGGGCATGCCTGGCATCGGACCCGCACCAGGACCACCCATGCCCATAGATTGTAGCTTCTTGAACTGTTCCATGAAGTCCGCAGGCGAGGCCATACCCATGTCGGGCGCCTTAATTTGCAGCGACCAGGCGTCCATCAGCTGGTCCATCATCTGCAGCTGCATGCGGGAGGCTTCCTGCATCTGACCGCGAGCTGAGTCGATCATTGCGTCGGGCCAGCCCATAGCGCGGCTAGCTTGCGCCATCTGATCGAAGACTTTGCTCGAGTAGTTCTCATTTGCGCGAGCCATCTCGTCACGCCACTGAGCCAGCGCATCAAAGGCTGCTCCTGCGGCCTTCCGCGCATCGTCGGAGAGCCCCTGGGCTCCTGAAAATTCGGACTTCGCCATCGCTGTTGCTCCTCGCGCTGGATTAATTACTCGCTACAGTTCTGTCCACCGGTCCGCACCGTTTCCAACATCACGGGTCGATCTAAAGAACACCGGCAGCTGAGGTTTGCCTAACGCATACTGGAAGTTTTGCAAAATCAGACTGTCGTCGCAAATCAACTCGGGACGGATCATGCTGCAAGGAACTTGACGTTCCTGCAAGAGATTCCGGTGGTCTGGGCGGGTTCTTTCTCAATTACTTGACTATCAAATGCTCCTTTCGGCCAAACGGGCGTTGAAACCGACACTGGCTGCCGTCACGGCATGGGGGTCGCGTCGAAGTGGTCTTTGCGCCCTTCTTGCCGGTGGTGTAAACGAGCGCGATGACCGACACATCACACATCCGCAACTTCTCAATCATCGCACACATTGATCACGGCAAGTCGACTTTGTCGGATCGGCTCATCCAGCTCACCGGCGGACTGACACAACGCGAGATGAAGGAGCAGATCCTCGACTCGATGGATATCGAGCGCGAACGTGGGATCACGATCAAGGCACAAACGGTGCGGCTTGATTATAAGCACACAGATGGAGCGACTTATCAGCTGAACCTTATGGACACGCCGGGGCACGTCGATTTCGCTTACGAGGTGTCACGCTCTTTGGCCGCCTGCGAAGGAGCAATCCTGGTGGTTGACGCGTCGCAAGGGGTGGAAGCGCAGACACTTGCAAATGTATACACGGCGCTCGACAACGATCTAGAGATCCTGACGGTTTTGAATAAAGTCGATCTCCCGGCTGCCGACGTCGACCGCGTTAAGGAGCAGGTCGAAGATGTCATCGGTCTTGACGCTTCGGATGCGGTACCAATCTCTGCAAAGACTGGGAAGAACGTCGAGGCTGTGTTGGAGGCCATCGTCGAGAGGCTGCCGCCGCCCAAGGGCGACGCGACCAAACCGCTGCAAGCGATGCTCGTCGACAGCTGGTATGACGCCTACCTTGGTGTGATCGTATTGGTCCGTGTGATCGATGGTGTCTTGAAAAAGGGGCAAAAGGTCAAGCTTATGTCGACTGGGGCCGTGCATCCAGTCGAGAGGGTTGGGATGTTCAGGCCTAAGCAGGAGATGCTGCAGCAGCTCGGCCCGGGTGAAATCGGGTTTTTCACCGCCGCCATCAAGGAGGTCGCCGATACGCGTGTCGGTGACACCATCACGGATGAAAGGAAGCCGTGCGCTACACCGCTGCCGGGTTTTCGGCCCGCCCAGCCCGTCGTCTTTTGTGGGCTGTTCCCGATTGACGCCGCGGATTTCGAGGATCTGCGCGAGGCGATGGCCCGGTTGCGGCTCAACGATGCCAGCTTCTCATTCGAAACGGAAAGCTCGGCAGCGCTTGGCTTCGGCTTTCGCTGCGGTTTCCTCGGGTTGCTGCACCTGGAGATCATCACCGAGCGGCTGGAGCGCGAGTTCAACCTCGATCTCATCACCACAGCACCATCGGTGGTCTATCACATCCATATGTCCGACGGGACCTTGACGGAGATGCACAACCCGGCCGACATGCCAGACGTTGTGAAAATCGATCGCATAGAGGAGCCTTGGATCCAAGCGACAATCATGGTCCCTGACGAGTATCTCGGGCCGGTCTTGAAACTGTGCCAGGAACGGCGGGGCCGACAAAAGGATCTTACATACGCTGGCAGCCGTGCCATGGCGGTCTACGAATTGCCGCTTAACGAGGTCGTGTTTGACTTCTATGACCGTTTAAAATCGATCTCGAAGGGGTACGCTTCGTTCGACTATCAATTGGTCGGATACGAGCCGAGCGACCTTGTAAAAATGTCGATCCTAGTCAACGCGGAGCCGGTTGACGCCCTGTCGATGATCGTCCACCGGAGCCGCGCCGAAAATCGCGGCAGGGTTATGTGTGAAAAGCTCAAGGATCTGATCCCGCAGCACATGTTCCAGATACCGGTTCAGGCAGCTATCGGCGGGCGCATCATTGCACGCGAGACGATCCGGGCGTTGCGGAAGGATGTTCTGGCGAAGTGCTACGGCGGGGACATCTCGCGGAAGCGGAAGCTTTTGGACAAGCAGAAGGCCGGTAAAAAGAAAATGCGCCAGTTCGGGAAGGTGGAGATTCCACAGGAAGCCTTTATTGCCGCACTCAAGATGGACGACAACTGAGCAAATTTAAGCCGGCGGCCGCTTTCAGATTGTGAGGCCAACGGCACCGATCAGTGTTGCGACGGCGAGCTCGTGGGGATGCTGCTTTGGAGCTGCGAGGCGCGCAGGTCGTGTTCGATGACCTTGGCCTGCTTGTCGTCTCCAGCGAGCATGTGAACGTGCACCTCGTTGGCGCCCAATGTCGCGCCGAGCCTGCGGATCTCCGCGAGATTCAGGGACGTTGCACGATTCGTAGTATGTCCTGCCGCAAGCACGGTTTGGAAGCCGCAATCTTCCTTGCGGATGAGCAAATAGTTCACATGCGGCACTTCGGGGCAATCGATGAGTGAGTGCACGGTGTGAATGTACCGCTTTCCCGAGGCGCCGATCCAAAATTGCAGAGTAGCCGTGTCGGCTTGGTCACCGCGACCGTTTGAGTCTGCGGTCGACTGCAAGATGGTACCCGTGGCAGGTGCAGGAGCCCGTTCTTTCGCCTGCCGGAACTTTAGAACTTGTGCGCACATAAACGACGTCTCACTTAATCGGAATCTGGGAACTCCGACCTACTCTACCCATGCTTGAGCATAGATCGGATTAGTTGGGCACGACCAGCAACAATGCGACATGATCACGCTATTTTTTATGCCTGTGAACTGAGCGCTGGAGGTCTGTACTCCAACGTGTTCGACGCCTCTTACTCAATCGATAAACAGTTAACGAGTGTTTAAGGACCGCAAATCCTCGATCGCCAAGAGAGACGCTGAGACCAATTAGTCACACTGGGAAAAACCGCAGCGTTCACAAGTCCAACAGCCTTCTCGGCGGACGTAGCCCGACAATCCGCAACGCGGACACTGGCGTTTTCGATCGCTATCGCCCGACACCAACTTGTCAGCGGGTGCCGATGGACTTGGGATGCCTCCAGCCATGCCAATACCGCGGTTTGGCACTTCCGTCTCGGCGATCAACTCGGGCGCGGCTTGCTCTGCGGCCTCCTCGACAAACCCGATGCGCTGCATGTGACCTTCCATAATCTGCCCGATAGCAGCCTGTAGGCTTGGCACATAGCGGCCGGAGACCCAGCCTCCACCCTGCGGATCGAAGATCGCCTGAAGCTCCTCGGCGACGAAAGAAACGTCACCGCCACGGCGGAAGACCGCGGAAATCATGCGTGTCAGGGCCACGGTCCAGGCGTAGTGCTCCAGGCTCTTGGTGTTGATGAAGATCTCGAACGGGCGGCGGCGGCCGTCGCGCTCCATGTCATTGATTGTGACGTAAAGGGCGTGATCGCTACCAGGCCATTTTAGCTTGTATGTCATGCCGTGGAGGGCCGACGCACGCTCAAGCGGCTTGGATAAGTAGATCACCTCACCGGCGTGCTCGCCGCCAGCAGAGCTGGCCGCCGCCGCTTCGGACAGCGTCGTGGGCGACGAGGCCGCTGACGGCGGCACTGGGGCCGTTGCGGTGGCGGAAGCGGACTGGCTATCGGAGCCCGTTGCCGCTGGCAAGAGGACGGCACCACGCAGCGGAGAAGGCCGATAGGTGGTACAGCCCTTGAGACCAAGTTCGTAGGCCTGGCGATAGACGTCTTTGAAGTCGTCGAAAGCAAGATCCTCGGGGACATTTATGGTTTTTGAGATCGAGCTGTCGCAATAGCGCTGTACCGCCGACTGCATTCTCAGGTGGTCCAAAGGCTTGAGATCACCGGCACGTACGAACTGGTCTGGCAGCGCCGTGCCCTCCGGTGAGGCCGATTTGAATTTAGCGTAGGCATAGTCCTCGACCGTTTCGGTATGCGAATTGCCTTCGGCTGTTAGAACCTTGCGCGAATAGACGAAATCGAACACCGGCTCGATGCCGCTCGAAACATTGCCGGCGAGCAGAGAAACCGTGCCGGCCGGTGCAATGGTCGTCAGACAGCCATTGCGCAAACCCTTTTCGCGGATGGCTTCGACCACCTCGGGGCTCAGCTTTTCGATCATCGGGGAAGTCAGAAATTTTTCCGCATCAAACAACGGATATGGGCCTTTTTCCGCGGCCAGGTCGCTGCTGGTCCTGTAAGCCGCCTCCTGAATGGTCCGCATCCAAGTTTCAGCGAGGTTCATCGCCGGCTCGCTGCCGTAGACCGCGCCACACATGATCAGGGCATCTGCAAGACCGGTGACGCCGAGACCCATGCGGCGCTTGGCCAACGCTTCCCGTTTTTGCTCGGCTAACGGATAATTCGATACGTCTATAATGTCGTCGAGAAAGCGGACTGCGAGAGCGGCCCGGTCGGCGAGTTTGGCGAGATCGAGTTTAGCCTTGGCGGTAAAGGGATCGCGGACGAATGCGGTCAGGTTGAGCGAGCCTAGCAGACAGGCACCATTGGGCGGCAGAGGCTGCTCACCGCAAGGGTTCGTCGCATGGATAGTCTCGCAATAAGCAAGGTTGTTGAGGGCATTGACGCGATCAATAAAGATGACACCCGGCTCGGAGGACTCGTAGGTTGCCGACATGATGCGTTCCCACAGTTCGCGGGCACGCACGGTGCGGTGAACCTTATCGGCGAAGGCGAGATCCCAATTACCGTCGGCCGCGACTGCGTGAATCAGAGCATCGGGCACAAGGACGGACAGATTGAAATTCGTCAAGCGGCCTGCCGTGCCCTTGGCGTCGATGAACTCCTCGATATCTGGATGATCCGCACGCAGAGTTGCCATCATGGCGCCGCGACGCATGCCTGCCGACATGATCGTTCGGCACATCGAATCCCAAACCTCCATGAAGCTCACCGGCCCCGAAGCTTCTGCACCAACGCCGTGAACCATCGCTCCACGCGGACGCAAAGTGGAGAAATCGACGCCTATGCCGCCGCCCATTTGCATAGTCAGGGCCGCATCGCGGACTCGGTCAAAGATGCCGCCGAGATCGTCGGGAATCTCTGCCATGACGAAGCAATTGAACAGCGTCACCTGCCGCCCGCTGCCCCCACCCGCCAGAATCCGACCACCCGGCAAGAAGCCGAAGTCCGACATCGCTTCATGGTACTTTTTTGCCCACCGCTGGCGCACGCACTTGCCGCCTGGTTCAGCGGAAGCCGCTGCCGTGGCTATCCGGGAGAACGTGTCAGCAACTGAATTGTCGATCGCGGATCCGCCCTCATCGCGCAATCGATACTTCAGATTCCAAATCTCTTCAGCGATGGACAACATTGCAATTCCGTCAAAAAGGGGCTCCGCATCCCGCGGGTTCGCTCTGCCTGTGCGAGCTTCGATCAACTCCCTCAACATGCGGGCTGCACGGCAATTTGTCAATCAATGTTCTTGCTATGTTTTATTTTTGTTCTTCTGCTGCAGGAACTTCCAGCCGGTTGGTGGTTGCTGGCAGACCAAGCTCATGCTCGGCCTCAATGCGAAGCCGCTCGGTGGCTGCCTCAATCCTCTCGATCAACAGCCGACGAAACTCTATCCGCGGCAAGCCTGGCGGGATTACTTCGAGCAGCTCGACAACGATCGTGCCGGAGCGTTTGCGTAGCGATCCGCGTGGCCAAAACATTCCGGAATTCAGAGCGACAGGCACGCACGGCCGATCAAGGCCTTCGTAAAGAGCTACCACCCCTGACTTGTAGTCTGGTGGCGCACCGGGAAGGCGCCTTGTACCTTCGGGGAATATGACGATATCGCGGTGCTGAGCGGCCCTGTCGCGCGCCTCGCGGATCATCTGGCGCAGGGCGCTCGCCGCCTTGTCGCGTTTAACGAGGATGTGCTCGAATTTGCGCGAGAACCAGCCGTAGAACGGGATGCCACCAAGTTCGGCCTTCATGACCATGGCTGGATCGCGAAATAGAGGAACGAGAGCAAACGTATCCCAGGCCGATTGGTGCTTGGCGGCAATTAGGGCGGCTCCATCGGGAAGGTGTTGACGTCCGCGAACCTCCATCTTAGTGCCAACGATAATCCGCATCCACCATAACGAAGCCCGCGCGTGGGCTCTCAAGCCGGCCATCGCCCAACTGCGCGGAGCCAGCAGTAACGGCGAGCCGAACAGCAAAAACACGGCGGTGTTGAGATAAAATACCGTGATGAAGATGATTGACCGGACCAAGGCGGCTCCTCGCATTAATGGCGTTGGTTCAGCGGGCAGGCGGCTAGAGGGGGCCGGTGGAGCGTGCTGCGCGACTTCCGGCAACATTGTTGTCGACACTCCAGGTTCGAACCGCAACGAGCCTTGCTGCCGCTGGGAACAACTTGATGTATTCGGACAGCAGCACCCGGGTGGTGTGAAAGTCGAGCCACCATTCGCGGTCACGGAAGCGCTTTGGCACAACCGAATAGGGGACCAAAACCGCGTCAGGCATCTTGGCTGTTAATTCGATGAGGCTGCGCGTCATGTGATAGCTGGAGGTAACGACAATTAGCGATTTGAAGCCATGTTTTCGTGCCCAAGCGCGGGCTTCGTTAGCGTTGCCGCGGGTATTTAGCGCCTCGTAACCGAGGTCAACGCAGCACTTCAATTCCGTCTCGGTGAGCCCCGACGTGCGGGCGATGTCGGCTTTACGGGTGCGCGGGTTGACCCCGGTGATCAACAGACGACGTCCTCGGCCCTCTTCGAGAAGCTTCAAACCTGCCTTTACCCGAAGCTGGCCACCGGTCAAAACAATGATACCATCGGCTTGTTCGGCGGTTCTTTCCGGCGCACGCATGACATTGACGGCAAACAGGATGAAGCCGAAGGCGAAAATCCAGACCACCACACCGACGGTGCCCACCAGCCATGTTGCGAGTCGTTTCATGGTGGCCGCTAGTTGCTTGATGCTTCCAGCGCATGATCGTCAAGGTGGAATCGGCAAAGCTCAACCATCTGATCGTGACTCATGCTCTCGGCTCATCGTTTTCGACAGGGTATATTGATCGATTGACTTCCGCAGCCAAAAATTACGGGCTGCCGCAGTCCGTCTCACAGTGACCCCAGGCTCCAGTTCACCGCTCACGACCCATTTGCACCACCAACCTTGTCGGCAAGAAGCAGAACGGCTTTGTCCGCACTCACCCGTACAACACAAACCCTAACCTCGGATGCTGCGTTGTAGCATGTCATCGGTGAGGCGTCGTCTAGCTATACACTGGCGTCGCACTAGTCGGTGTTGGAATTCAGTATCCGGTAAACCCCGAAGCGTGAGGTTAGCATGCACAAGGCCGCAATGACGACGATAACCATCCCCAACAGAACGTAACCGGCTAGGTCCAAGGTTCCCGATCCGATTAGCCGATGGAACTCAATCTC